>JAQBUS010000031.1 GCA_027623875.1 Pseudomonadota bacterium | reverse complement strand
CAAAGCATAAATCTTTATATTTTCCAAGGATTTTATTTTTCATTCGAATATCTAATTTGGAAACCAAGACTTCAACTCGCCGTCCAGACCACTGCCCTGTTCCGTAGTCAACTAATTGTAGTTCTCTACTATCCTCTTCCCAAGATTTTTTTATATCAGACCGAACATTTCTATCTAGAAAACCAAATTCTCCACTAAAGAGACCGGTTACGCTCTTTCCCATAAATAGACCGTCCACCAGGTTCATAATAGATGTATCAAATTCACTTTGTAATCCTTTGAGACGAGGTCCATACTGTATCCTTAAACCCACTTGAATAGCTTGTGCTTCTGCTCTTGCTTGTTCGTTCGCAAGAGCTTCAAGTTCTTTTTGCTCCTCATACTCTCGCTGTTTTAACAATTTGTCTTGGCTGTTTGTTTTTTCGTCATTATCTAATTCTTCTTGCTTGTTTCTTATATCCTTAGAGCTATACCATTCTGGCGCCAGATTATAACTTGTCTTAGCATTATCTAGTCCTTTAATTAATTTCTGAAGATGCTGCGCCGAAGAGTAAATCATGCCGCAACGTTCTCTTTGTACTTGTTTGAAAGCATTCTCCAAGCTCTTAACAAAATACATTATAATCCTCATCGAAACTTACTTAAAAGGTGAGATATTACTGTATTAGTATCGTAAAAATGTCAAGATTAGCAAGTCTGGTTTACCCATATCTTTTAGGACAACAGATAAATTCACAAGGGGAATTTAGTTAAAAAATTAAGAGCTAGATACTTTATCGAAATATAGTTCAAAGCTATGAGCTATGAGCTATGAGCTATGAGCTATGAGCTATGAGCTATGAGCTATGAAAGTCTAACTCAAAAATTACTTGCACTACCATAAGTATTAATTAGATATAAATTTTGCTAAATATTAATGCGGCATGTGTTCAAAATATTAAAGAATATGTGAGTTATTAGTATTCTGGTATTACATTTATAAATTTAAAGTTTCGCAACTCAGATATGTAAATAGTTTTTTAAAAACATCTATTTGTTTCCTTTTAATTCGAAAACGAGTTTCTTAAATTCGATATAATCTTTGATTTCGAGATCACTCTGAATTTGGACTTTCCAATTATCTTTTAACTTTTGTTGAAGATAAGGTGTTAAGATTAAAGCCTTATTGCTGTAATTGCTCATACCAATCTTTGAAGCATTACCTCCCGCCGGCAAATCACATCTTAAATCCACGACCTCTTGAGTTGCATGGTCGTCAAACTGTGTTGAATTCTTGCGCATAAAGTCATGCGAGGACTGATGTTTAGTAAGCTCAAGCAACTTAGGTGTAAGTCGTATATCCGCGAACTTCGCCAATTTTTTTATTATTGCTGCAATATCAAATTTCATTTCCTCATAAGTAAGCAATAAAACATTTGGATCATCACGACGGACCCACCATGTTTTAAGGTGATGCCAATAGTTATCAAAGCCGGAAGTATTAAAAAATCCAACCTCCGCAAATTCCTCTAATGAGATACTATCCGGTTCAAAGAACCAACCTTCCATAAATTTATAATATGAAAGCAAAACCTTTCCTGGATCTCTAAATATGATGATATACTTTGCACCTCTAGGCACCTCTTCCGCTGTAAGATGGCTCTTAAATAAACGCGGGTTTATTTGGCAAGCATCAAGGTTAATCCCCATATCAAAGGCCACTTCCAGCCAGGGAACCACTACTGATATTTCATCAAAATCCATATCACCATTTGACCTGAGACAGTGCATGATCTGCTGCATCCAAGTTGTACCACTTTTAGGAAAAGTTGTGATGATTATATCAGTTGGCTCAGGCTTAAATGCCTGCCAGGCTTTTGTGGATTCATCACTAAAGAAATTTTCTAACCGCGCTAAAAATTCTTTTGGGGTGGTTGCCTGGGACAATTTTTTTTTATACGAAGTCATGCTTTTGGTGCCTTATATTAATCTTCATTGCCTAACCGTTCTTTTTAATTTTATCACAGCTTAGAGGAAGACATCTAAATAACATAAGAAGTTCTGGAGTTCAGTAAAAAAGAACTTCCAATAAATTCTTTTATAGGGTTTTAGTATATGAGAAAAGTTTTTAACCGGGGATTTATAACAATGCAATCAATCACAAAACTTGACCAATCGAACTCAGGAGGTCCCGACACAACTGATTTAGCCGGCTGGGTTGTTGTAAAAGGAAGTCCAAAAATGAAAACTTGGGCTGTGCACACCAATAACGATAGCACTATGCTATCAGGGATCTGGGAAGCCACGCCTGGTACTTACCATGCAACCTATACCGCTTATGAATTTGTACACATGATTTCCGGAAAAATTATAATTACTCCTGACGGAGGCACCCCTGTAACTGTTAAATCGGGTGATGCCTTTGTCGTAGAAAATGATTTCAAAGGAACGTGGGAAATCATAGAATCAGTACGAAAGCACTTTGACTTCAAGTTGTAATTCCAAGCGATATTCCTAGATGATATTTCACATAGTAATTGAGCTTACATTTAGTCATTAGGCATGGAAATAGATCTTACCAATTCCTCACTCTTCTCTTTGATTAACGCATAATAAAAGGGTTAGCAGCCGTTGTTTCCTGAGCAATCCAAACAGATTTCACCTGAAGAAATTCCTTAATCGACTCCTGGCCACTTTCACGACCTTGGCCAGAACGCTTGTAACCTCCAAATGGAGACATGAAGCTTACCGCACGGTAAGTGTTTATCCAAATAGTGCCAGCTTTAAGTTTTTCTGACATACGAAGTGCTCGGCCAATGTCTGAGGTCCAAACCCCTGCAGCAAGCCCAAAGACAATATCATTACCAATCTCAATTGCTTCTTCTTCTGTATCAAACGGAATCACAGATAGAATGGGTCCAAAAACCTCCTCTTGAGCAATCCGCATATCATTTGAAACACCCGTAAAGATTGTCGGCTCGACAAACCGGTTACCCCTAGCACCTTCTCCAGTGTAGGGTTTTCCACCAAGCACACAGACTGCACCGTCTTCCTTGGCCACTTTAATATAGTGAAGAATTTTTTCGTATTGTGGTTGCGTGGTTACAGGCCCGACATGTGTATCCATCGACATTGGGTTGCCAATTTTAGCTCCTCCGGCAACCTCAATCAAACGCTTAACAAACTTATCATGGACAGAACGTTGTACCAGCAATCTCGAGCCAGCAATACATGTTTGACCTGTGGCAGCAAAAATTCCAGATATCACACCCATCACGGCAGCTTCAAAGTCAGCGTCCTCAAAAACTATATTTGGAGATTTTCCACCAAGTTCCAAAGTGACTGGCATAATCTTTTTCGCAGCAGTTTCATAAATTTTTTGTCCAGCGAAATCCGATCCTGTGAACGCCACTTTCGCTAAGTCTGGGTGTTCAACCATAGGTTGACCAACTTCTAGCCCCATACCCGTTATGCAATTAACCACACCATCAGGAAACCCAGCCTCTTTAATTAATTCCATAAACTCTAAAGATGAAGCCGACGTGAACTCAGAGGGCTTTATAACAGCCGTATTACCAGCGGCTAACGCGGGTGCTAATTTCCACGCCAATAATAATAAAGGAGAATTCCAGGCCGTAATCATACCAATAACACCCATTGGTTCATATCTGGTAAAATTAAATATCCCTGGTTTATCTGAGGGCAAAACAGCCCCCTCAACTTTATCTGCGAGACCTCCGTAATAACGGTACCACTCAGCGAGATATTTGGTTTGACCTCCCATTTCTGCGATTAATTTACCATTATCTTGAACTTCTAATTCGCCCAATCTCTGACTTTCGCGCTCAATGATCTCCGCCAAACGCACCAATAGCTTTCCACGCTGCGTAGGGCGCATATCGGCCCAATCACTACTTTCAAACGCTGCTTTTGCTGCTTTTACAGCCTTATCTGCATCCTCAGATGTACCCCGTGCGATTTTGGCCCAAACTTCTCCAGTATACGGATTTTCGGTATCGAAGTATTTCCCTGAAGCTGGTTCAATCCACGCACCGTTAATATAGTGATTGTAGGTTTTCATTTTACCGTTACCCTTTTTTGCGCATTATATCCTTTTGATTGTTCGAGCGCTAAAATTAAAAAGCACTCGAACATCATTTGCCAAAAAAGCCTGCTAAAATGCAGGCTTTTTTTTAAATGATATTTACTTATTTCAAATCAAAGCGATCTAAGTTCATAACCTTATTCCAGGCGGCTACAAAGTCTTTTACGAACGATTGCTGCGAGTCATCACATGCATAAACTTCCGCTATAGCTCTCAGTTGAGAATTCGAACCAAAAACTAAGTCTACCGCTGAGGCATTCCATTTGAGTTCATTAGTTCCCCTATCACGCCCCTCATATATTTGATTAGATGCGGTCGATTTCTCCCATTTAGTACTCATATCAAGCAAGTTAACAAAGAAATCTGTAGTCAGTGCACCTGGCCGTTTGGTGAACACACCCACTTCAGAGCTTCCAACATTCGTATCTAAAGCTCTCATACCACCAATTAGAACCGTCAACTCAGGAGCGGTCAAGGTTAGCATGTGGGCTCGATCAACGAGCAGTTCTTCAGGAGACCTTTTATGGCCCTTTCCTAGAAAGTTTCTAAAACCATCTGCTGTTGGCTCAAGAACCGCAAAAGACTCAACATCTGTTTGCTCTTGCAACGCATCCATTCGCCCAGGGGAAAAGGGGACTTGAATACTGTGTCCAGCACTTTTTGCGGCTGCTTGGACTGCAGCACACCCACCGAGCACAATTATATCAGCCATTGAAACCATTTTAGTACCTGATTGAGCGCTATTGAATTCTTTTTGAATTCCTTCCAGTGTTTTCAACACCCCTTCTAGTTCAGTCGGTTGATTAACTTTCCAATTCTTTTGAGGTACCAAGCAAATTCGTGCTCCATTTGCTCCGCCGCGATTATCGGTACCTCTAAACGTAGAGGCAGATGCCCAAGCAGTAGTAACTAATTGAGAGATCGTTAGCCCTGACTCTATAAGCCTACTCATAAGAGACGCTATATCTTGCTCTCCGATCAATTCATGAGTTAGCTCAGGCACTGGATCTTGCCATAACTGAGGCTCCGTTGGGACCAAGGATCCAAGACATTTTGTAAGAGGGCCCATATCTCTATGTGTTAGCTTGTACCATGCTTTGGCGAAAGCATTAGCAAACTCAGCCGGATTTTCGTAAAAACGTTTAGAAATAGGTGCATAGATAGGATCCATTTTTAGCGCCAAGTCAGTCGTAAACATCACAGGTGCATGTTTTTTATTTGGGTCGTGAGCGTCGGGAACAGTGTCCGAAGCTGACTGATCAGTAGGAACCCACTGAGTAGCACCGGCTGGGCTCTTAACCTGTGTCCATTCATACCCAAAGAGATTTTCGAAATAATTATTATCCCATTTAGCGGGGTTAGTGGTCCAAGCCCCCTCCAAACCACTGCTTATAGTATCAACGCCTTTACCGCTGCCAAAACTACTTTTCCATCCAAGACCTTGCTCTTCAAGACTGGCGCCCTCCGGCTCCGGCCCAACATGGGCAGCATCTCCAGCTCCATGAGCTTTTCCGAAAGTGTGCCCCCCAGCAATTAATGCTACGGTCTCCTCATCATTCATAGCCATTCTACCGAAGGTATCTCGAATATCCTTAGCTGCTGCTAAAGGATCAGGATTGCCATTTGGTCCCTCAGGATTAACATATATCAATCCCATCTGAACAGCTGCAAGTGGATTGTCGAGCTCTCGATCTCCACTATAGCGCTCGTCGTCAAGCCAGGTTTCTTCAGGACCCCAGAAAATGTCCTCGTCGGGTTCCCAGATATCCTCACGTCCACCGGCAAAACCAAACGTCTTAAAGCCCATAGACTCCAAAGCGCAATTCCCAGTTAAGATCATTAAATCTGCCCAAGAGATTTTACGGCCATACTTTTGTTTAATTGGCCAAAGAAGCAAACGTGCTTTATCTAAATTAACGTTGTCAGGCCAACTATTAAGGGGTGCAAAACGTTGTGCACCGGATGCCGCTCCGCCACGACCATCTCCAATACGATAGGTACCAGCACTATGCCACGCCATTCGAATAAACAAAGGTCCGTAGTGGCCATAATCAGCTGGCCACCAATCTTGCGAGTCTGTCATAATAGCTTCGATATCTTTTTTTAATGCTTCCAAATCAAGTGACTTAAACTCTTCCACATAATTAAAATCACCACCCATTGGATCAGAGAGCGAAGAGTTCTGATGAAGAATTTTTAAGTTCAATTGATTTGGCCACCAACGCTGGTTTGCCGTAGACCCAACCGACGTATGCTTTTGAAATGACCCTGACATTGGGCACTTGCTTTCGTTATCCATCTTCTCTCCTATCGTGTTCGTTATTTTTAACGTATTGCAACCATAAATTATGAGTCCTTGTACATCGACACTAATTGGAAATCAAAGAGTAAGGTTAAGTTTTTTGATGTGTGTGTAAAATATAATTTTTTTTACTTACAGGTATAATAATTTCAACACTGGCGTTGGAGAACAGGCTTAGAGGGGCTGAAGATTATTAATAATTTTTAACTGTAAATTAAAAATAAAAGAATCACTTCTGCAGTCTTTATAACATTTTACTTTAAGATGGCTTAACCACAAATAACTCTCGTCGCAAAAGTCTTTTTTTAATAGCCGACAATTTACCCTTCCATATGGCGCTCCCCTCTTCAAATTCTTTGTTGCCTATAAGACGCCGAAGACCAGGCTCTTGTTCTGACTCAGCTTTAATCATGCGTTCACATGATTCTTTAAATTCCTTAGTAATATCCCTACACCTAATGATACTCCAACCAGCACTAAGAAGCATGGAGTGATAGTCAGAATCGCTTTCAACAAAACCCGGGCTAAACATGAGGGCTTTCTTAAAATCAACATGAGAAAGGCCCGGCACAATACTGATTACTGTGAACACCATACAACCGTTACCCTTGATAACACGACGGCATTCATTCAGGACATCCAGTTTTCTAGGAAGACAGCATAGGACGTCACTATGACTCACTGCGGAAAAGTGATGCGATGGGAAAGGAAGATTGGTTCCGTCTCCAACTATAGTTTGAACTCGGTTTGAAATGCCATCAGTATCCGCACGTTCTCTAGCAATACGTAATCCGGCAACAGGAAGATCCAGGAGTGTCAGCTTACACCCACTCTGGTTTGTCAGGTATAATCCCGGCCAACCAGCTCCAGCCCCGACGTCTAAGAGATTGTCACTCCTGTCAAGCTCAAGATGTTTTAGTATTTCTTCAGCTTCAGATCGTGTTGTCCAACTCGAACCAACATATCCACAGCCACACACGTTATTGGTAATAGTTTGGATTATGGGTGATCGCGCTGCTTCGTAATCTGTTTCAAAACGCGCTACCTGAGAGATTTCTTTGACACTCCTTTTCATAAAGAGATACTATCAAGGGTCCCGCCTTATTTAAAGTGGGTTTTATCTTTTTTGTTTGCTTTAGCCGTTGCAGGTTATTTTTAATTTACGATTAATTGGGACCAATGCTCTAACCAACTTTTAACACACACAGGGGTTAACAATGGGTGTGCACGGATTAACCGTCACTCACCATCAACAGTTGCACGAACGGACACCTAGCATCCGCGTAAGTGTCAGACCTGCGGAGATATAGTAATCATGCCATAGTGCCTCCTACTAACCGCTAACAAATTCGGTATTGTATACCTTAGGAGTCGGGCCTAGATCGACAAACATAAATATAAAAATATGCGGCATAGAGTAGACTCATCCCGGCTCACCCTAAAATGGAGAAACTTAAGAATGATCCCAACAACTCACCCCACTCTTATAAATGTTCTTTCGGGCAAGGAAAATTCTCTTATCCTCAACGTGCTGCTCGCTGTCGCTGGCAGCATGGCTCTTTGGGTTTCCGCAAAGATACAAATCCCCTTTTATCCGGTTCCTGTTTCCATGCAGACCCTTGTTGTTCTCATGATAGGTATGGCATTCGGATGGAAGCTCGGCGGTGCAACGGTTGCACTTTACCTAGCAGAAGGTTTGGCCGGATTGCCGGTATTCGCTGGGACTCCAGAAAAGGGAATCGGGTTTGCTTATATGGTTGGACCAACAGGCGGATATCTTTTTGGATTTATAATCGCCGCAACTGTTGTTGGATGGCTGGCCGAACGTGGCTTTGACAGAAATATCATATTAACGGCTGTAGCCATGTTGGTTGGAAGCACTATCATATATATTCCTGGGGTTCTTTGGCTTGGCTCAATCGTTGGCTGGGATAAACCTGTATTACAGTGGGGTCTTATCCCCTTTTTATACGGTGACGCTCTTAAATT
>JAQBUS010000030.1 GCA_027623875.1 Pseudomonadota bacterium | reverse complement strand
ATGAAAACGCTTCTGCTAAAGATCCTGGGGAACCCATGGCTAGCATTTCAGCCGTTGCCCAGCCAGATCCAGGGATGGCTTTAAACCCACCAGTACCCCATCCACAATTGATAAAACAATTATTTAAAGGGGTCTTTGAAATAATGGGTGACCTATCGCCAGTCATATCGACTACCCCACCCCATTGTCGCAGCATCTTTAATCGCGATATCATTGGAAAAGTTTCAATCAAAGCACGTACCGTCTCTTCGATATGCTGAAACGATCCCCGTTGGGTGTAATTGTTATACCCATCGGCGCCACCTCCGATTACCATTTCTCCTTTATCAGATTGGCTCATGTATCCGTGAACCGTATTGGCCATCACTACTACATCCATACAGGGCTTTATCGGCTCAGAGACTAACGCTTGGAGAGCAACGGATTCAACCGGCAACCTAAAACCAGCCATTTCAGCTAAGTGCCCTGAATGACCTGCAACGACCATACAAAGTTTTTGACACTCTATATCTCCAACTGAAGTCGAAACTCCAGATACCTGACCCTTCGCTGACTTAACCGCAGTGACTTCAGTTTGTTGCAAAATATGCATACCCATTGCAGAACACTGTCGAGCATATCCCCAAGCAACTGCATCATGACGCGCGGTTCCAGCTCTGGCTTGCCACAAGGCTCCCAACACTGGATACCTAGGCCCAGAAACATTTATAATAGGGCAGAGCTCTTTAACTCGACTAGGAACTATGTATTCTGTTGAAACGCCTTGCAAAGCATTTGCCATTGCAGTTCTTTTATATCCCCTAACTTCATGTTCGGTTTGAGCTAGCATCATAACCCCTCGCGGTGAAAACATTACATTGTAGTTCAAGTCTTGGCTTAAGTTTTCATACAAACTACGCGACTTTTCATAAATCGCTGCAGAAGGATCTTGCAAGTAATTTGATCGGATAATTGTTGTGTTTCGCCCTGTATTACCGCCTCCAAGCCAACCCTTTTCAATTATTGCAACATTAGTAATTCCGTAATTTTTTCCTAAATAATATGCAGTGGCAAGACCATGACCACCTGCTCCGACTATTATGATATCATATTTTTTCTTAGGGATAGGGTTTTCCCATGCTTTCTCCCAGCCTAAATGATTTTTAAGCGCCTGCTTAGTAATTTCAAAAAAGGAGTATTTTTTCACAACCAGTCCTCAGAAACCAACTTGTCTTTTTGTTTGGGTTTTGTCATAGCTAAAATCACCAATCTATCCAAGACAGACCCATCAAAGTAGTGTTGCGACATTTCAATATTGATAAAATTTTTGATCATTACTTGTCTTTAATAATTCAAATTGAATAACCTAATGGACTAACGAAAGAAAGCCCTTGAATAAACTATACGAAGACTTTTTTTGTTTCACAGAGTCGCTAGCAACTTTTAGGCCAATAATTGGGTTAGACTTAGGAACCAAGACCATTGGAGTTGCCGCATCCGATATGTTATTAACGGCTGCGACACCACTAATTACAATTAAAAGACAAAAATTTAAATTGGATTTAGAAGAAATTTTAAAAATCATAGACAGTCGAGATGCAGGTGGAATCATTATCGGCCTACCAATGAATATGGATGGAAGTGAAGGTCCGAGAGCCCAATCAACTCGCTCCTTTTATCACAATTTACAGAAAGAAATACCGCTGCCAATGGCATTCTGGGATGAAAGACTTTCAACAGTTGCTGCAGAGAAATCTCTATTAGAGGCGGATACATCTCGAAAGCGTCGTGCACAGATAATAGATTCTGTAGCCGCTGCATATATTTTACAAGGTGCACTAGATCGAATAACAAACATTAGAAGCAAAAATGATAGATGAAATTTGGAAAAAAGACGAAATACAGTCACCTTGCATAAAGATTTGTGTAGTTCATCCTGTTGAAAGAATCTGCACCGGTTGTCTTAGGTCAATTGAAGAAATTACTGCTTGGTCTCAAATGACTGATACAGAAAGAAACACTATTCTCCAGGAACTTGGCTCGAGGGCTGGCAGGTTTAAAAAACGTAGGGGCGGAAGAGCCAGTAGACAGGTCCAAATTCAATAATTAAAATATTTACAATTTTCAATAAAACCATAAGCTGTTTTCTAAACGTGCATATTATTATGCGATTATTTAACTAAATCATTGCAAGGAACTGGAAATACCCTCGCTTACCAATCTATCAATTTTGTGTTCGCTCATACAATCAAGAGCTTTCAATAGTAAGGTATGATCAGCACCCGGAAGATGAGCTTCATTTGACAGTATTCTGCGCCAGGTTTTAGCTCCTAACTGGCCCTTAAAAAGACCCAACATATGGCGAGTTATTTGATTTAGCTTACCTCCGTCAGCTAAATGCGACTCAATGTAAGGCAACATAGCAAAAACTACTTCGTTTCTAGATTTAAAATTGCATTTATCTCCAAATAGATCGTTATCTACTTTTGACAAAATAACCCAAGGGTCATTATATGCAGATCTCCCTACCATAACCCCACGAAAGTTAACGTCAAAGAAATATTTAACATGTTCGAAAGTGGAGATACCTCCATTGACAGAAATATGAAGGTCAGGAAATTTTTCTACCATTCGTTGAACTAACTCATAATCTAGAAGAGGCAATTCTCGATTTTGTTTTGGACTAATACCATCCAACCAAGCCTTCCGAGCATGTATGATAACTTTAGAAGCACCTGAATCAGAAATTCGAGAAAGGAAATTCGGTAAACTCAAATTGGGATCTTGATCATCAATACCGATACGACACTTCACTGTAACATCGATTGAAACGGCCTGACACATCTGTTTGACGCAACTGGCAACTAGATCAGGCATTGCCATAAGCACGGCTCCAAAACAGCCTGCCTTTACTCGATTTGACGGGCACCCAACATTAAGATTAATCTCGTCATACCCTTTTTCTTCACACAAAGCAGAAGCCTCGGCGAGCTCCCCCGGATCAGAACCACCAAGCTGAACGACTAAAGGGTGCTCAGAAGAATTGTAATCCAAAAGATAATGCGCATTTCCCTTTACTAAAGCAGCACTAGTTATCATTTCAGTATATAAAAGAGCTCTCCTTGAGATAAGCCTATGGAAATAACGACAGTGGCGATCCGTCCAATCCATCATTGGTGCAACAGCAAAAACTAGATCTGAATTTTGAACACCATTAATAGTCATAGGAACTCACTCATCACTTACAAACATAATATTATTCTGAACTCCAAAAATGTAGCTTTATCTAACTCAAACAACATTTTTTTCTATAACCTATACAATCAAAAAGTAATCAAAATTTGTGGCTATTTGTGAATATCGTTTAATATTAATTGCCTTAACTCATCAGAAACCTCGGGCATAATATTGAACCAACTTTTCCATGCCGGAACAGCCTGATGAAGGAGCATTCCCAAACCATTAATAGTTTTATTACCACGACTTCTAGCAGAAAAAAGGAGAGAGGTTTCCAATGGCGTGTAAACCAAATCATAGACCACTGACTCAGTTGGCAATAAATCAAGACATAGGTCAAGACTTGGTTGACCGACCATTCCAAGGCTTGTTGTATTTACAAGTAAATTGGTACCTGAAAGTGCTTCATGACGCAGCCTCCAATCTACCGGAGTTACAACCCGACCAAAATCGTGCACCAAAACTTCTGCCCGCTCTTTGGTTCGATTTATCAATCTTATTTCAGAAACGCCTTCATTCAATAGCCCGTAACATACAGCTCTTGCAGCTCCACCAGCCCCGATAACCACCACAGGGCCACTTTCAACATTCCAATTGGGGTGTTCTTCATTTAAACTGGTTATAAATCCATACCAATCGCTATTAGTCCCTGTTAGGCTATTGTTAGGATTAACAGTAATGCAATTAATCGCTCCAATTTTTCTGGCAACATCGTCGCAATCATCAACCACTTTAAGTGCTTCCTCTTTATGGGGGATAGTCAGATTACAGCCCGAAAACCCTAGAGAAGATAACGCTCGAAGCCCGGATTCAAGATTGGAAGGTTTAATCGAAAGAGGAAGATACCTCCCATTTAACATTTTTTTTTCAAACCAAAAGTTATGCATCATTGGAGATCGCGAATGCATAACTGGGTATCCCATTACGCCGGCTAATAGAAAAGTTGCAGAATCTGCCATGCTTAATCAACCTATGAAATTATAATATAGCACTTACTAACTCTTAATCATTACTTTTGCAAAAAAGAAAACTAGTCACTTAGATATTTCAACATAAAACAACATATAAATCTGGCTTACAAAAATAATTTAGCAAACTTAAAGGGGTCCAGTAAATAAAGGCCATTATTATAAACAAAATTTATACTAAATTTTGGAATTTTGTTATCAAAGAAGTAACACTCCACGGTTTTCATTTAGATACTTTACGACAGTACAAATCTAATCTGTGATGTATAACATCGTAACCCATTTTTGAAGCAATTTCAAATTGCAAGTTTTCGATAATATCTGAGTTAAACTCAACAACTTCTCCAGTATCAACATCGATAATGTGGTCATGATGTTCTTCTTTAGCCATTTCATATCGAGCTCCACCGCCTTCAAAACTATTGCGATGAACCACCCCACTCTCTAAGAATGACAACAAAGTACGGTACACAGTTGCTAACGATATTGAAGGACAAATTTTCTTAGCACGTTTTTGTAATTCTAGCACATCTGGGTGGTCATTAGCCTCTGATATTACTGAAAGTAGTGCGATGCGTTGATCTGTAATTCGAACGTTAGCATTCCTCAATAATGATATCATTCTCGATTTTCTATTTGAGCCTAATTCCATTTTTATTCATTCCAATTCTCATTTACCACTTATCTTTGAGAATGATTATCATTATTCTTTACTGATGTAAAATAATCTCTTAACAATTAGCAATAAAAATTGTTAATTTCTGTAAGGCTTTATTAAGCATGCAAAAACTCTCCATAGGTTTATGGATATCTATATTATTGGTTTTGCCGATATCCACTGGTGTAGCACAAGATAAGTTCAAGGCTATAACCACTTTCACTGTAATTGCGGATATGGCAAAAAATGTTGCGGGTGAGGCCGCAGATATAGAAAGTATAACCAAATTCGGGGCAGAAATTCATGGGTATCAACCGACCCCAAGGGACATTATTCGGGCTCAGAATGCAGATCTCATTTTGTGGAACGGTTTAAACCTCGAACTTTGGTTTAAACAATTTTTTTCAAATTTAGATAATATACCGAGCGTCACTCTTTCTGACGGAATCAAACCTATTGGAATTTCAGAAGGTGAGTACCTTGGCAAGGCCAATCCCCATGCTTGGATGAGCCTAAATAGTGGCCTAATTTATGTCGATAATATACAAAAAGCATTTAGTGAACATGATCCCACTAACGCAGAAATTTATTCAAGAAATGCTAAAGAATATAAACAAAAAATCATTGCTACGATTACACCACTTCAGGACGCAATTTCCGAAATACCTGAGGAAAAACGCTGGTTAGTATCATGCGAAGGGGCATTTAGTTATCTTATTCGAGAGCTAGGAATGCATGAGCTGTACTTATGGCCTATAAACGCTGATGCGATAGGCACTCCACAACAGGTACGGAAAGTCATAGATCAGGTGCGTAAAAATAACATAAAAGCTGTCTTTTGTGAAAGCACATTATCTCAAGCCCCAGCAAAACAGGTGGCACGCGAAACCGGTGCGATTTACGGTGGGGTTCTATATGTTGACAGCCTAACTGAGCTTGACGGTCCTGTACCAACATACATAGATCTGCTTCGTGTGACCATTGAAACTATCATAGTTGGACTAACAGAATGAGCAACACAAAGGGAATATTAGTTCAAAATATTACTGTTACATATCGGAATGGTCACACCGGGTTGCACAATGCCAGCTTTGAAATTCCATTAGGAACTATTACTGCGTTAGTTGGAGTAAATGGCGCAGGAAAATCAACTCTATTTAAAGCTCTTATGGGGTTCGCACCCATAGCAAAAGGAGAAATTTCTATTTTAGGATTATCGGTTAAAGCTGCCCTTAAGGCGAATACTGTTGCTTACGTTCCTCAATCTGAAGAAGTCGACTGGAGTTTTCCTGTGTTGGTCGAGGATGTTGTAATGATGGGACGTTATGGCCATATGGGGTTTTTAAGAAGGCCTAGAAAACTAGATAAGGAGGCTGTTAACCTAGCACTTAAACGAGTAGATATGACTGACCTTAGGTTTAACCAAATAGGAGAACTCTCTGGCGGACAACGCAAACGCGTTTTTCTGGCTCGAGCTCTCGCACAAAACAGCAAAGTAATTTTGTTGGATGAACCATTTACTGGAGTGGATGTCCAAACCGAGAATGCAATTATAAAACTTTTAGAAGAACTCCGCAACGATGGTTGCGTAATGCTCGTGTCAACGCACAATCTAGGTTCTGTACCGGAATTTTGTGACAGAACAATATTAGTTAAGAAAACTGTATTAGCTTCAGGGCCGACCAAAACGACCTTTACTCACGAGAATCTAGAACTCGCTTTTGGTGGTGTTTTGAGACACTTTGTACTGGGCGGCTCAGATTTACACGACGATGATGATAAACGTCAAATCAGAGTTATTACGGATGATGAAAGACCCTTCATTATCTACGGGAACGACAAGGAAAACGCAAATGATTGAGACTCTCTTTTTGCCATTTTCCTATAACTATATGTTGAATGCAATGTGGGTCAGTGCTCTTGTTGGTGCGATATGCGCATTTCTTTCAGCTTACCTCATTTTAAAGGGTTGGTCGCTAATCGGCGACGCTTTAACCCATTCAATAGTGCCGGGAGTCGCAGGTGCATATATGTTAGGGCTTCCTTTTGCTTTAGGCGCATTTGCTGCAGGAGGATTAGCTGCTGGAGCGATGTTGTTTTTAAATCAACGCTCCGGCTTAAAAGAGGATACTATCATCGGGGTCGTTTTTACTTCATTTTTTGGGCTGGGATTGTTTATGATTTCCCTGGCTCCAACGTCGATAAGTATTCAAACAATTGTATTTGGAAATATTCTAGCCATCTCACCTTCAGACACAATACAGTTAGCAATAATTGGATTTATTACATTAGGAATCCTTTGTGTTAAATGGAAAGACCTGATGGTTACTTTTTTCGATGAAAATCACGCTCGATCTATAGGCTTAAACCCGGTCTTTCTAAAAGCATTATTCTTTATTTTACTTTCTGCTTCATGTGTTGCAGCCCTTCAGACAGTTGGAGCCTTTCTTGTAATAGCAATGGTCATAACTCCTGGAGCTACTGCATACCTACTGACTGATCGCTTTCCCCGCTTGCTAACTCTAAGTGTAGCAATCGGATCTTCGACAAGCTTTTTAGGAGCTTACTTAAGTTTCTTTATAAACGGTGCCACAGGTGGCATCATTGTCTGCTTGCAAACTTTAATTTTTCTTCTAACTTTTTTTATTGCTCCAAAACATGGATATATCTCAGCACGTCGAAAAGCTGCGCGAGCACTCGACTAGTCGATGCTAGAAAATCTCATCCAGCCGTTTCATTTTCTCTTTATGACTCAAGCATTTCTTATGGTTGGAATCATAGCCATCCCTACAAGCTTGCTTTCCTGCTATCTTGTCCTAAAAGGATGGTCTCTGATGGGGGACGCAATTAGTCATGCTGTATTGCCAGGAATTATAATATCCTATCTCATGAATATCCCAATGGTAATTGGAGCATTTTGTGCTGGTATGGTATGTGCTATCGGGAGCGGTTTTCTTTCGGAAAACAGCCGGGTTAAGCGAGATACAATTATTGGAATTGTTTTTTCAGGAATGTTTGCTTTCGGAATTGTGCTTCATTCAAAAATTACAACCGACGTAGATCTTCACCATATTCTATTTGGTAATATGCTTGGGCTTAACAGCGCGGACCTCTGGCAGGCTGGAATAATTGCATGCCTCGTATCAACAGTAATCATAGCTAAACGAAGTGACTTCTTACTGCAAGCATTTGACCCCATCCAAGCACAAGCTGTCGGTTTGAATGTAACGCTCCTTCACTATAGTTTACTGTGCTTCATCTCTCTAACCGTGGTTATGACACTCTCAGCAGTTGGCATAATACTTTCAATTGGTCTCCTAATTTCTCCTGGCGCGATCGCGTATTTAATAACAAAGCGTTTTGAATTGATGCTTCCTATTGCCGTAACCGTTACACTATTTTCATGCTTATTTGGAGTCTACTTAAGTTTTTATATAGATAGTGCTCCCGCACCAACAATAATACTTATTTTGACTATCCTTTTTATTCTAGCATTCATAAAATCTATTTTATTTCACAAAACCCATTAAAGTACTTAATGGACTTAAATTTTCAGGTATTAGAAGCTAAAGACTGAGAAACAGCCCTTCCTGTCATAACTCCAACCAAGTGAGCCCTGTATTTTGGGGAACCATGCAAGTCGCCAATCATCCCATCTGGATCCAATGACAACTGAGAAACAGCTGCCGAAGAAAAATCTTTATTTAACGCATTTTCTGCATCGGTCCATCGAAAAACCCCACTTTCAGAAGCTCCTGTAATAGCCACTCGAACCCCATCAGAGTACTTGGCTACAAAAACGCCAACAAGAGCAAATCTAGATGCCGGTTGTACAAACTTTTGATAATTTGCCTTCATAGGAATAGGGAACTTTACCTCTGTTATTATTTCACCCTCACCCAACATAGTCTCAAACATGCCTTGAAAGTATTCATGTGCCTCAATTTGTCTAAGA
>JAQBUS010000029.1 GCA_027623875.1 Pseudomonadota bacterium | reverse complement strand
ATTGCTGTGTAAATTAATTTTTGCCGAGCCGAATTTGACAAATGATCATCACCTCTAATAACGTGGGAGATGTTCATATCATGATCGTCGACTACTACAGCAAGGTTATAGGTGGGAGAGCCATCGGACCTTAGTATGATTAAGTCATCAATTTGATCACTCTGCCAGGTTACTTCCCCCTGAACTAAATCTTTGACAGAAATATTTTCGTTCTCAGGGACGGATAATCTGATGGAAAATGGTTTATTAGGAAAATCTAATTCGTCCCTGTTTCGCCAAGGTGATTTGAACAGAGTGGATTCTCTATTTGATTTTGCGTTTTGCCTAAAGTTCTCAATTTCGTCTTGGGTCGAGAAACACTTATAGGCTTTACCAGTCTCTAAGAGCCTGTAGGCTATCTCTTGATGCCTACCTCTAGACTCTTTTTGACTAACAGGCTCCCCGTCCCAGTCCAGTTCTAGCCAACATAGCCCGTCTAAAATTGTTTTTAGGGATTCTTTTGTTGAACGCTCGGTATCAGTATCTTCAATTCTTAGTAAAAATTTTCCACCTTTAGCGCGGGCATAAAGCCAATTAAAAAGAGCTGTCCGTGCCCCACCAATGTGGAGATCCCCTGTTGGTGAAGGTGCAAAGCGCGTTACAATTTCTGTATTAAAGTTGTTCATGGTTTACCTAGGTGAAAAGAAGAAGTTCGATAGGGGCTTTCTCCAAGGTTATTACCTCCTACAAACTATGTAGTATATAGGTATAACCGAATTAAATTAATTAAGCTTTAGTGTTAATTAAGTTGGGAATTAACTTACTGATATGATCTTATTAACCCAACCAAACGCCCCTGAACTTCAATTAGGTTGTCTGGAACCACTAGCGTTTCATACGCTGAATTTGCTGGTTCTAAGGCAATGGAAGTCCCATCTCTACGAAAGCGCTTTAGTGTTGCTTCTTGGCCTTCAATAAGTGCCACAACTATGTCACCATTGTTTGCTGAATTTTGTTCTCTAATAACAACAACATCTCCATCATTTATCCCGGCTTCGATCATGGAATCCCCTTTTATTTCAAGAGCATAATGATTTCCTTGGTTGGTAAGCATTTCGTTAGGAACTGAAATATGATGGGAGACATCATTTATTGCATCAATAGGAGTTCCAGCAGCAATTTTCCCCATAACAGGTAGTTCTTGTGATTTAGATTTGAGGTCTTCAAACCTTATGACTTTTGGTCCAATCTTATTAATAGGTAGCTCAGATTTACTTTCTTGCCCGTTAGGCATTTTTACAACCTCTAACGCCCTAGCTCTGTGAGCTAGACGTTTGATGAAACCTCTTTCCTCTAGCGCTGTAATAAGTCGATGTATTCCAGATTTTGATTTTAAGTCTAGCGCTTCTTTCATTTCATCAAAAGATGGAGAAATCCCATTAGCCTGAAGGGATTTATTTATGAATTTTAGTAACCCTAGTTGTTTTTTTGTTAGCATTTAAAAGCTCCTATAATTTAAGACAACCACAGTGTTCACATAATGTTCTACATGAGTTCACTTTTTGTGTCAAATACAACTTTAAATTTATGACAATAGAAGAACAGGGACTTGGGAACCTTTGTTCACCGGATGGGCATTTGCTGGTCTCTTAATCAATGCATTTGAATCGGTCAATATGGTTATTAGAGAGCTATCTTGGCGTAAAAATGCTTTAACATTCTCAAGAGAAGAATCCACCGATGCGCGCATGTAAGTTTCTCTTGGACCATTTATTTCTAAATTATGAGATATTTTTATGTTTACAGTTTTCCTAATTACATCCGTTAACCCAAGCATTCTTTTTATTGCGGGTATAACAAATAATTCTCCGCATATCAGAGATGAGATTGGATTTCCTGGTAAACCAATTACAGAACTTGTTCCAAGCTTTCCCGCAAACAATGGTTTCCCCGGTTTCATCGCTACTTTATAAAAAGAAAGTCTTAAGCCCATAACTTTAAGGCATTTCTGTACTATGTCGTAATCCCCGACCGAAGCTCCTCCAATTGTAAGAATAAGGTCGCAATCTGTGGCTAATTTTAAAACGCTAATCAAGGACTCCTCATTATCTCGGGCAATTGGTAAAATTATAGGATCAGCGCCTTGGTTCTTCACCATAGAATATAGCCCAAAGGCATTTGAAGAAATTATTTGACTCTCTGAGGGAGTCTCACCGGGCATAACCAATTCGTCCCCAGTGGTTATGATTGCAACCCTTGGTTTCCTCGAAACGCAAACTTCGTTTAGGTTCATAGCTGCTAATAGTGATATGTGGTATGGAGTTATTAACACGGGAGCATTTAGCATGGAATTGATTGAAAAGTCATTCCCGATTGGTCTAATATAGTTTTTTTTATCGTAAGTGGGTTGCACCCAAATTTCCTTTCCTTTTTTTGTGATGTCCTCTTGAATTACAACGCTACACCCACCAGCAGCAACTGGCGCTCCAGTAAATATTCTAATCGTTTCATTTTTTCTTATGGCTTTTTTGAAGGGTTTTCCTGCAGCTGCCTCTCCAATTAGAATATAAGGCTTATCAATCATTGGAGTCTGATCTGCTATTAGGTACCCATCCATTGAAGAAGAGTTAAAAGGTGGGTGGGATACTTTTGCGCTCACATTCACGGCTAAGACTCGACCCATGGCTCCGTATAGGTTTACTTTTTCGGCATTCAGTCTTGGGAGCTCAGCTAGAATATGAGTAAGAGCATCGTTTACTGATATCACGACTTTATCTCAAATTTACCTGTTTTCCCGCCATCCTTAAAAGTAAGTTTTATTTGATCTATTGTCATTGTTTTCTCAACTGCCTTAATCATGTCATATATAGTTAAGGCAGCAATGGAGACTGCGGTAAGAGCCTCCATCTCTACACCGGTTTGCCCAAAGGTTTTTACGGATGCCCGAATCTCAATTCCTGGAATATCCTGACGAATATGTAAATCTATATTAACGTTTGAGAGGGACAGTGGGTGACATAATGGAATTAAATCGGATGTTCTCTTTGCTCCCATTATACCGGCTAATCTTGCCACACCAAGAACATCGCCTTTCTTTGCCCCACCGCTCTCAATTAACTTAAGGGTTTTAGTAGTCATTCTTATGATCCCAGAAGCTATAGCTAATCTAGTTGTTTCACTCTTAGTGCTTACGTCAACCATGTGTGCATTGCCGTTTTCATTAAAGTGCGAGAATTCAGACATTTTATTTTCCAATCTTTACTAATTTAGTTTGCAATAGATGGTTAGTAGCCTCTTCAATATCTTTCTGACGCATCAAGCTTTCCCCAATTAAAAATGCGCGTGCACCACTTGAATACATACTCAGGACGTCACTTGAATCAGTGATCCCACTTTCGGTGACAATGATTTTATCTCTAGGTATTAATTTTGCTAGCCTTCGAGTGATGTTCAAATCAACATTAAATGTATTTAAATTTCTATTATTAATTCCAATTAGTGAAGACTTCAATTTAAGCGCTCTGCCCAACTCCACGGCATTGTGAACTTCGATAAGGACATCTAATTTCAGTTCTATAGCTGTATCCTCGAGCTCTTTAGCCTGAGTATCACTAACTGCTGCCATTATTATAAGAATACAGTCCGCTCCAATTACTTTAGACTCATAAATTTGATATGGATCGTACATAAAGTCTTTTCTTAGTAAAGGTAATGATGAAGCGACCCTGGTTTGACGTAAATACTCATCAGAGCCTTGAAAAGATGGGCTATCTGTGAGCACACTAAGGCATGTGGCTCCGGCTCTAGTATAAGCTTTAGCAATTTCTGTTACATTAAAATCAGACCTTATAAGTCCCTTTGAGGGGCTAGATTTTTTTATTTCGGCGATTAAAGCAAATCGAGTTTTGGATGCCTTAATTATTGATTTAATGAAACCACGTGGAGGAGAAAGTGATGGAATAAGTTCTTCTAAGCTCTTTTGTGAGTTTGCTGTCTTTTTATTTTTTATTTCGATCAGTTTATATTTATGTATCTTGGTAAGAATGGATGCTTTCATTGATTAGTGCCCTGATGTCAAAAGTGCTAATTTTTTTACTTTGGACTTTGCTTTGCCAGAGTCTATACTTTCTTTGGCCAATTCAACTCCTTCTTTAAGGGATGTGGCTGAGCCTGAAATCAGCAAAGCTGCCGCAGAGTTTAACAAAACCGCATCCCTATAGGGAGATAAATCACCGTCAAGTAGTTTTATTAGGGCATCAGCGTTGAATTTAGGTGTTCCACCCAGGATTGTTACTAATTCATGGCGAGAAAGCCCTGCATCCTCTGGAACGACAGTGAATTCTGTAATTTTCCCTTGCTTTAGTTCAGCGACAGAAGATTTTCCACAAATAGACAATTCGTCTGTTCCGTCATCCCCATGGACTACCCATACATTATCGGAGCCCAGTTTTTTTAGAGTTTCGGCCATTGGTTTAATTAAATCCTTCGAAAAAGCACCTGTTAACTGCCGGGTCACGCCAGCTGGGTTTGTAAGAGGTCCTAGAATATTAAAAATTGTCCTGGTTCCTAATTCTGTGCGGACCGGCATTACATGCGCCATTGCTGGGTGATGGATTGGAGCCATCATGAAGCCGATTCCGAGTGTAGAAATTGCTTTAGAAACAACATCTGGTCCAACCATTACTTCTATTCCGAGGCAAGTTAGGACATCTGCAGAACCTGATTTAGAACTTAAGTTACGGTTCCCATGTTTCGCTACGGTAACTCCAGCCCCTGCCACTACAAAAGCAGTTGCAGTAGAGATATTAAGAGTGCCTTTCCCATCTCCTCCAGTCCCAACAATATCAATGGAACCCGGTGGGGCATTAACAGATTTGCAACGTGAGCGCATGGCCTGAGAAGCGGCAAAATATTCATTTACCGTTTCTCCACGCATTCTTAATGCAATAAGAAATCCAGCAATTTGGGCATTTGACGCTTTACCTGAAAACAATAGCTCAAATGCTTTGGTCGCTGACTCTTCGCTAAGCGGGCCAGATATGGCCTTTGCTATCATTTCCTGAATTAGGTTAGACATTTATGTTGCAATCTATTTTCTTTATAAAGTTCTTTAGGAGCGCGTGTCCATTCTCTGATGCTATACTCTCAGGATGAAATTGTAAGCCATAAATTTCTTTAGTTTTATGTTTTAAAGCCATAATAGTTCCATCACTTAACTCTGCAGTAATTTCTAATCTACCTGGAAAGTTCTCCCTAGCAACAACTAACGAGTGATACCTTGTGGCCTTAAATGGAGACTCCAAATTTTTAAAAATTCCGACGCCTTTGTGGTGAATGTTTGAGACTTTTCCATGGGCTATTTCTTCATGTCTGAGTACTTTTCCACAAAAAGCTTCCCCAATTACTTGATGGCCCAGACACACGCCGAGCAGAGGTATATTAGTTTTTTCAAGGGCCTTAGTGAGTTCTACACATATACCAGCGTCAGACGGGTAGCTTGGGCCAGGCCCTATAACTATCCCAACAGGTCTCTTTTTTAAAATTTCATCTACGGAAAATGAATCATTCCTAATAACATGAACTTCTTGACCTAGTTCTCCCAAATACTGAACTAAGTTGTATGTGAAGCTATCATAATTATCTATCATTAATATCACAAAATTAATCCATAAATGAACATTATATGCAGAAACGTAGGTTATTTTAACTCAGATCATATATACTTGTAAACATTGAAGCTTGTTCAGCTGCAGCTCTTAAGGCCTTAGATTTATTTACTGTTTCAGTAAATTCCGCCTCTGGATCGCTGTCAAAAACTACCCCACCTCCAGCTTGAATGTATAGTTTTTTATTTTTAATAACGCCTGTTCTTAAGGAAATACACATGTCCATATCTCCGTTTGCAGAGAAATATCCGCATCCACCTCCATAAACGCCTCTCTTTTCTGGTTCACGCTCATCAATGATTTCCATTGCACGAATTTTTGGAGCACCGGACACTGTTCCGGCTGGAAGACCAGAAAGCAATGCAGACAAAGAGTCTTCTCCGGGTTTTAATTCGCCAGTTACATTCGAAACGATATGCATAACGTGGCTATATTTCTCTATTATAAATTTTTCTGTAGGATTAACTGAGCCAATTTTAGATACTCTTCCGACGTCATTTCTTCCAAGGTCTAAAAGCATAAGATGCTCTGAAAGCTCTTTTGGATCCGAGAGAAGATCTTTTTCTAAAAGAAGGTCTTCTTCCTCTGTTTTTCCTCTAGCCCGTGTACCAGCTATTGGGCGAATAGTTATCTTCCTTCCAAAAACTCTAACAAGAATTTCTGGGCTGGCTCCAACAATTTGAAATTTCCCCATATTAAAATAAAACATGAAAGGAGATGGGTTTGTTCGTCTTAGAGCTCTGTAGAGGGAGAAGGGAGGTAGAGTAAAGCTCTGCTTCCACCTCTGTGAAGGTACAACTTGGAATACATCACCGGCTATAATATAGTCTTTTGCTCTTCGTATAATAGATAGATACTCTGAGTGAGTAAAATTGGAAATCGCCACCGGGGCCTTTTCAGGAGGCAAAAGGCTTCTCTGCTGAGTTAAAGTGTCTGCTTCAAGAAGATTTAATGTTTCGGTTACAAGTTTTTGAGATATTTCATATATGGTCTCAAAACTTTCATCCTCGCTATACCAGGCTGGACTAATTATAATGACTTCTCCTTTAACTCCATCCAAGACAACTACAACGGAGGGTCGCATTAAAATTGAATCCGGAAGGTTAAGTGGGTCAGGAAGCTCGCTTGGTAAATTTTCGACCAGCCGTATAATGTCGTAACCTAAGTAGCCAAAAAGGCCTGCAGAGCCGGATGGAAGGCCGTCTGGTATGTCCATGGTCA
Source organism: Pseudomonadota bacterium (assembly GCA_027623875.1). GTDB lineage: Bacteria > Pseudomonadota > Alphaproteobacteria > Rhodobacterales > Rhodobacteraceae. The sequence continues at coordinate 1,947 of JAQBUS010000029.1, read as the reverse complement.
TTTCACCTAGGAGCGTTCTCAAAGAGGCTAATGGATCGGTAGAGAATTCAAGATCTTGTTCACTATCTAAATTTGGAAAACGATTGATTGTCGCAATTTTATTTTTGCATTCCCATATCAAATCAGGACGCATTCCGACAAAAGAATATCTCCCCCTAATCTCACCTCCGGTAACAGACTCTAAAACAAAACTGTCCGGCTTGGCATTGGTAAGCTTTAATAATAATGAAACCGCCGTGTCTAGATCAGCTGTTAATCTAGTATAAACAATTTGATTTTCTTTCCTCAAATATTTCTCTCTAAATTGTGAAATTTGAGGGTTGAGGGTCATAGGTTTACCTAAGCTGCTGGTGAACTGCGGTTATGGCACTTTGATCCAATTTTAACCCAAATGATGTTTTAAGAGAATTATAGTAGTAATCAAACACGTCGGCTCTAAGCTCAGTCAGAGTCTGCTCATTAATTTGAGAAATAATAATCTTAGCTGCGTCATCTTCCACAGTCGGAATATTAATTTTTTTCAACTGAATTAACTTAAGGTTTTCGCCTTCTAAAATAAAATCAGTCTCATTTAAGTCAAGTTCAAAGGCTTTAAATGAGAATTCAGGCGAGATATTTTGGCTATTTGAGCTACGTCTTATTGTTGTTTCTGTAGGATTAGAAAAATTGAGATCTCCGAATTCTTTACCGTCGTCTATTTGGCGTTTTATAATTAGAGCCAGTTCTGTGAGGCTCTCCTTTAATCTAGCCAACTTCCAAGCTTCGGTGACGGATTCTTTTACCTCGGAAAGCGAAGGCACTCTTGGAGGGGTTATAGAGTCCAATCTAACGGCAAAAACACTTCCATCAGCTGTTTCGGTTAGGCTCGGATAATCCTCAGAACTCAAACCTTGAACAACACTCCTGAATTCAGGGTCTTTACTAATTCCCTGTGCACTAATGTCTCCAAAATCAACGGTTAATAGCGTTGCATCTGTCTGTTCAGATACTTCCTCTAAAGTTGCGCCACTGGCTAATAGGTCCTCAAGACGCCCCATTAAGTTTAAAATCTTTAGTTTGGCTTTTTGAGTTTTGATATCGTATGTTAAGCTAGCTGTGGCCTCTAAAAGACTTGTCGTGTTTTCCAATGATATATCGACTACTCGGTAAATAGCTGGCCCAAGCGTTGTATCTATGACCTCGCTAGGCACGTTGGCTTCAAGGCCGAAGATCACATCTGCTTCGTTTAAGCTGAAATCTTTCTTAGACATAAAACCAAGCCCGACATCTTGAGAAGTAAGGCCCCTTGTAGATATAATGTCGTCAAAACTTAATTCGTTTAGTCGTAGCGAGGCTGCAGCTTTTTTAGCTGTATCGGTATCTTTGAACGCCAAACGTTCCACCGATCTTAATTCTGGCACAACAAACTCTGATATGCGCGAGTTATAGGCACTCAGTATTTCTTCACTTTCAATCTCTATTGAGTTTAATAACATCTCTGGAGTAAGAGAAATGTAAGTTAGTTCCTTTACTTCTTTAGTTTTAAAGGGATTTGGATCCGAAGAATAGAACTTTTGCAACTCAACATCGTCGGGTAATGCTAAAGGTTTTTCAAGGTCACTTTCATCTAGTGTTAAAAAGCTAATAGTGCGGCTTTCCATATAGTACCGGTAAAGAATTTCTGCAAATGATCCGGAGGATTTCAGGCCTCCAGTTATAGTTTCTTTTAACAAATTTTGAGATATGTCGTCTCTAATGTCTGTCTCAAACTCTGTTACTGTTTTTCCTATCTGCTCTAAAGTTCTCTTATAGGTTTCTATATCAAAGCGTCCACCGGGTCCATGAAACTGCTCTATCCCACTTATTTCTTTCCCGGTCTCTTTGTCGCCAACAGACAGATTAATGTTTCTAATTTCCTCTTTTAAGGTAGCCAACCTGATTAGGTTTTCCTTTGCTCGGATGTCGACT
>JAQBUS010000028.1 GCA_027623875.1 Pseudomonadota bacterium | reverse complement strand
ATAATTGCTCCACATCTCGAGGCAAAACTTGGTAAGAAAGTAACCTTCATAAACTCCAACTACCTAAAAGAAACACAGAAACTATCTCCAAATAATGTTGCCCTTCTTGAAAACCTCCGATTCCATCCAGGAGAAGAGAAAAACGAATTGAGTTTTGAAGAAACCTTGCCGAACTTGGTGACTTGTATGTAAACGATGCCTTTTCTGTAAGCCACAGGGCTCACGGCTCAACCCATGCACTAGCTCAACTTTTGCCAAACTGTATAGGAAAATGTCTGGAATCCGAGTTAACCACTTTAGAGTCTTTCTTAAGTAACCCAACAAGGCCACTAACAGCTGTTGTTGGCGGCGCGAAAATATCAACAAAAATTCAACTCTTATTTAACCTCACATCGAAATCTGATAATTTGATAATTGGCGGTGGGATGGCCAACACTTTTTTACAAGCAAAAGGATTCGAGATTGGTAAATCATTAACACAAAGTTCAATGTTGGGTGTTGCCAAAGAAATTCTAGCAAAAGCCGATAAAAGTGGGTGTAGAATTTACCTTCCGAGTGACATAGTGGTGTCATCGGAATTACAAAAAAATAGTGAAACTGAAATTTTACCGGCAACTAATTGCCCAAAAAACTCTATGATCTTAGATGCGGGTCCCCAGACAATAACGGAAATTCAAAAAATATTAAAAAGAACGAAGACCCTGATCTGGAATGGGCCTTTGGGAGCATTTGAAGTCTCGCCATTTGATAATGCAACTAATAAGGCAGCCCAGTTAGCCGCTGAGCTCACAATGAATGGTGAAATGGTTTCAGTAGCTGGTGGCGGAGATACCATTGCTGCCTTACAAAACTCAGGGGCATTGAGCGGATTTAGTTACGTATCAACAGCTGGAGGTGCTTTCTTAGAATGGCTAGAAGGCAAGCCGCTACCAGGAATTTCAGTAATTATGGAGAGATAAAGGAAACGATCTCAAACATTTTTAGGTTGTTTTAATCTAAACGAATCAATTTCAAGAATCATAACCGTATTTATGTATTTTTGGGATTCACAAACCGAATCAGTTATGTAATGATTCGGTATGAAAAAAATTACCAAAAGTATAAACCCTAATGCCGAATCGTAGTTCAATTAGCCTGGCACCATTTGTTATATGTTCAGTATGCTTTTTAATCAGCTTGTATTTTTCCTTTGCCGCCATCCAAGGTGATTTAGGTATACTCAAAAGGCTTGAGGCAGAAACGCAAGTCCTATCCTTAAATAAAGAACTCTCAGACCTCAAAATAGAAGTGGCAAACTTGAAAAATAAAACAGCTCGATTATCAGTCGATTATCTCGATTTAGACCTATTAGACTTTCGAGCTAGAGAGGTCCTTGGATTAATGCGCCCCGAAGAAATAATTATTAAATAAAACACATCAATTGTTTTATGTATTTGATTAAAAAATTGTAAAAATCTTTTAAGATATAAACGTTAAAATAAATTTACTGGCATTTTACCACTAAGTCAGTTAAATTGGTTTAATATTAAACTATTATTCAAAGGTCCATGTTTTGACTCAAAAAAAGAACAAAAAATTAGCAAAAACCACAAACATAGAATTACTGAAATACTACAAAGATATGCTCCTTATTAGGCGCTTTGAGGAAAAAGCAGGTCAACTTTATGGCATGGGATTGATTGGCGGATTCTGCCATCTTTATATTGGCCAAGAAGCCGTTGTCGTCGGTCTCGAAGCCTGTTCAAATGAGGGAGACAAGCGTATCACTTCTTATAGGGATCATGGGCACATGATCGCTTGCGGTATGGATCCACGTGGTGTTATGGCAGAACTTACAGGCCGAACCGACGGTTACTCCAAGGGAAAAGGTGGCTCTATGCACATGTTTTCTAAGGAAAAGAATTTTTTTGGTGGCCATGGTATAGTTGCTGCGCAAGTACCAATAGGAGCTGGATTAGCTTTTTCAGACAAATATAGAGACAATAAATTTGTAACGTTTACGTATTTTGGAGATGGAGCGGCAAACCAAGGACAAGTTTACGAAACATACAATATGGCTATGCTTTGGGAACTTCCTGTCATTTTTATAATAGAAAACAATCAATATGCTATGGGTACCAGCGTTGGTAGATCAACTAAATCACCATCTTTATGGATGCGTGGCTCAGCATATGGCATTCCAGGAGCCGAAGTTGACGGAATGGATGTACTGGCCGTTAAAGCGGCTGGGGATATAGCAGTAGCACACTGCCGGTCTGGTAAGGGTCCTTATATTCTTGAGGTAAAAACTTATCGATATAGGGGCCATTCAATGTCCGACCCTGCACGATATAGAACCCGTGATGAAGTTCAAAAAATGCGGTCTAATAGAGATCCAATTGAGCAAATCCGTGATATGTTAATTTCCGGGAAACACTCTTCTGAGGCTGATTTGAAAAACATAGACATGAAAATAAAAGAGTTAGTAAATGATGCGGCAGAATTCTCACAAAGTAGTCCCGAACCGGACTTAAGTGAGCTTTACCAAGATATTTATGTCGAAACTTAGGAAGGTATTTTAATGTCTATAAATATATTAATGCCAGCTTTATCTCCAACTATGGATGAGGGCACTCTAGCAAAGTGGTACGTCAAAGAAGGTGACTTAGTAAAACCTGGGGACATTTTAGCTGAAATTGAAACGGATAAGGCAACGATGGAGTTTGAAGCTGTAGATGAAGGGGTAATAGAGAAAATATTTGTCCCCGAAGGGACGGCTGAAGTAAAAGTAAACCAAATAATCGCTAGCATAATCGTTGAAAATGAATCTGTCGCTACCTCAAACGAACTTAACGTAGAAAAAGAGCCCGTCGGAAAAAAGCTGTCAACAGATAAGAAAGTTTTAGAAATTACGGTTGATACTCAATCGAATAAAAAAAACGTGGAATTAAAGCAGTCGACAGTTCGTGATGCCTTGCGTGATGCGATGGCTGAAGAAATGCGGTTAGACGAAAATGTATTCTTAATGGGTGAGGAAGTAGCTCAATACCAAGGCGCTTATAAAATATCACAAGGATTATTAGAGGAGTTTGGCTCTAAGAGAGTTATTGATACCCCTATAACTGAGCACGGATTTACAGGCATTGGAATCGGTGCTGCTTTCGGTGGTCTAAAACCTATTGTCGAATTCATGACCTTTAATTTTGCGATGCAGGCTATAGATCAGATAATTAATTCTGCAGCAAAAACACTTTATATGTCTGGTGGTCAAATGGGATGTCCTATCGTATTCAGGGGTCCAAACGGAGCAGCTTCAAGAGTCGGAGCACAGCATTCTCAAGATTATTCAGCTTGGTTTGCCCAGATCCCAGGACTCAAAGTAGTTGCACCCTATTCAGCGGGTGATGCAAAAGGCTTACTGAAAACAGCAATACGTGATCCAAATCCAGTTATTTTTCTTGAAAACGAAATTTTATATAATCAGACCTTTAATATGCCTGCAGACGATGAACAAACTATTCCTTTTGGACAGGCGAAAATTAGAAAAACTGGTGATGATGTTACGATAGTGAGTTTCGGAATTGGACTTAAATATGCTTTAGAAGCCTCAAAGGAGTTAAGTCAGCTCGGAATAGAGGCAGAGGTAATTGACCTAAGAACATTAAGGCCATTAGATACGAAAACTATCATCACGAGCGTTATGAAAACCAATCGGTGTGTAACTGTCGAAGAAGGCTTTCCCGTGTGCTCGATAGGAAGTTTCATTAGTTCGACACTAATGCAAGAAGCGTTTGATTACCTAGATGCTCCAGTAATTTGTTGCACCGGAAGGGACGTCCCTATGCCCTATGCAGCCAATTTGGAAAAATTAGCGTTAGTAACCACATCTGATGTTGTCGATGCGGTTAAGTCCGTTGTCTATCGGTAAGGGGTAACTAGTGATGTCTAAAAACCTTTTGATGCCGGCCTTGTCCCCAACTATGGAAGAAGGGATTCTTATTAAATGGTTAGTAAAAGAAGGTGACGAAATTTTTGCGGGAGATCTAATCGCTGAGATTGAAACCGATAAAGCTACAATGGAAATTGAAGCCACTGATGATGGTATCATTGGAGAGTTATTGGTCGAAGCGGGAACCCTGGCAATAAAAGTTAACTCCCCAATAGCTACCGTTCTAACTAAGGGAGAGACTGTTGAGACTCCTGAGGCAGAAAATCAAAGTGCAAAAAATAATAATACTGAAGAAAAAGTAAAATTGAACACCACTGAAAATTTTACATTGCTAAAGCCTGAAGGACATGAGGTAAAAAACCTGAGCGCAGCACTTCCAAAAAAGACCATTAGTCGAGTGTTCGCCTCTCCTTTGGCTCGCCGAATTGCGAAGGAGATGAAACTAGATATCAATGAAATAAAAGGCTCTGGTCCAAATGGTAGAATTATTAATGCAGATGTCTTAAATATCAGTGTTATCTCTGGGAACAAAAGCTCCTTAAAAACTAAATCGGAGTTAAATGATGTTAACTCGATTGATGGTATTTACGCCTCCAGGCCATCAACAAATATTCCTTTAGATGGGATGCGAAGGGCTATCTCCGCGCGTCTAACTGAATCAAAAAGCTCGATACCCCATTTCTATCTAAGGCAAAATATATTCATCGATAATCTGCAATCCTTAAGGTTAAAACTTAACAAGGCTCTATCTACTAGAGGCATAAAAATAAGTATTAACGATTTTATAATTAAAGCATCTGCCCTGGCTCTTCAAGAAACCCCAGATGCTAATGTAATATGGGCTCAGGATCATATAATAAATCTAAAAGAATCTGATATTTCTGTCGCTGTTGCCATAGAAGGAGGGCTCTTAACACCTATCATTTTCAATTCAGATTCAAAAAGTTTAATAGAAATCTCTATTGAAATGAAGTCCCTAGCGAATAAAGCGCGAGAACGAAAACTCTTACCTAGCGAATATCAAGGGGGAAGTTTCTCTATCTCAAATCTTGGGATGTATGGTATCGAGAGCTTTGACGCTATAATAAACCCCCCACAATCCGTGATTTTAGCAGTGGGTGCCGGAATTAAAAAAGCGGTCGTAAACAAAATAACCGGAGAGTTGTCAGTTGAGACCCTTATGTCCGTAACACTTAGTGTCGATCATAGAGCAATAGATGGCGCGTTAGGTGCCAAACTTCTAAACTCCATAAAATCAAATCTTGAGAATCCCGAAATTATGCTAATTTAGAGTTTTGGGATTTATTTTTAGAACCTTATCTAATTTGACAATAGCTGGTCCATTGAAATTGCGGGGTTTGAGCAACCGGCTTCACCAACAATTTTTGCTGGAACCCCAGCAACTGTTTTCTTAGCGGGAACCGACTTTAAAACAACCGAACCAGCAGCAACTCGTGAGCAATGTCCAATAGTGATATCCCCAAGGACCTTAGCTCCTGCACCCAAAAGAACTCCATCTTCAATAGTGGGGTGGCGTTTTCCCTTCCCTTTTCCAGTGCCTCCCAGAGTGACCGAATGCAACATCGATACATTATTGCCGACAATTGCTGTCTCCCCTATCACAATAGAGTGAGCATGATCGATCATTATACCTTTGCCGACAATCGCTGCAGGATGAATATCTATCCCGAACACTTCGCTAACTCTAGATTGAATAAAATATGACAACCCAAACCGCTTTTCTTGCCACAGCCAATGACTCAATCTATAAGCCTGGAGTGCTAAAAACCCTTTAAAATACAAAATAGGTTGCAGAAAGTCATGGCATGCTGGATCACGTTGTATTACAGCCATTAAATCGCATCTGGCACTTTCAGAAAGAGAAATATCATGCGAAAAAGCTTTATCAGAAAGCTCACGAATTGATTGCTCAGACATATCCCCAGACGCCAATTTTTGAGAAATCCTATATGATAGACAATCATCTAAACAATTATGATTGAGAATCGAACTATGAATAAGCGCCCCCAGAAACAGTTCTTTTTTTAGAGCCTTCTCCGCCTCAAAAGAAATCTTTTTCCATACTGGATCTATATCTTGAACCCTAAGGTTTAATTTTTCCATATATTCCTCCAGACCAGCTATTCAAAGAATTTAAAAAACTTAATATGCTCTGGTTTTAAGTTAACACACAGCAATCTAAAATCAATGCCACGATTATTTCTTTTTTTGTTTAGAGCGCCAATCCAAAACATTTTTATTATGATTGGTCAAGTTTTCTGAAAATGCATGTCCACCCGTTCCATTCGCAACAAAGAACAAATAATTCGTGCTGTCTGGATTTAAGGCCGCCTTTATCGAATCCAGGCCTGGGTTAGCAATAGGCGTTGGAGGTAAACCGTTATTAAGATATGTGTTATAGGGAGTGTCTAGATCCAACTCAGATTGAAGCAACCCTCTTCCCAAAACCCTTTTTCCCATCGTTAATCCATATATCACAGACGGGTCAGTCTGCAACTTCCATCCCTTAATTAGTCTATTGATAAAGACGCTAGAGACTTTTCGGCGTTCTGATTCAACTCCAGTCTCTTTTTCTATTATAGACGCCAAAATCAAAGCCTGCTCTGGATTTTTAAGAGGTGTTCCGGCGGCCCGAGTTTTCCACGCTTCTTGTAAGGCATTACTTTGGGCAATCTTCATACGCTCCAGGAGCTCTGAAGCGCTGCCTCCTTGTTTGACTTCGTAGCTAGTAGGAAGTAATGAGCCCTCCGAAGGAACATCCTTAATATCATAAATTAAAAAATTGACAGATTTCAGAGAATTTATAAGTTGCCAGCTAGTAACCCCTTCTGCAACGACAATCCTATAACGAACATCACTCTCCTGCCGTGCCGAAATATAGCTTAAAGGACTGGAATCTAACTTTGGGTTAAAACTTAAAATGTCGAAATATCTTCCGGAATCTGGATTCATATCTCTAAGAATAAGTTTTTGAGAACTTATGCCTATTTGCAATAGAATCTCTTTTCCACAGGTGTTTTTACCCCCACGAGTTATTATATCGGCTACCGACTCCATTGATGACAACGCCGGAATAAGAAATGCTCCAGCTTTAAGTTTTGAACTTTTTCCAGTGTATTTTGTTCCCAAACGAAATATCACGGGGTTACTAATTAACTCTCTGTCTTGTAGCTTATTTGAAACAGATTGAACAGTTTCCCCATAAGAAATTTGGATGCAGGCTGGCCTCTCAAACCTACTAGGAATAGTATATTCTCGTTGTCCCCAGCCTATCACCCCAGATATTACCACTACTGCGGCTATGCTTAAAGTAAGAGCGTTAGAGGCTAACGAGTTCCACATGTAGATTTACAGTTTACCCATTATCAGGCACGCATTGGTTCCACCAAATCCAAAAGAGTTAGAGAGAACTATGTTTATTTCAGCTTCAACTTTAGTATTTGCACATAAATTTATTTTGGTATCCGCATCTATATTATCCAAATTAATTGTTGGCGGCACAACCTGGTCACGAATAGCTAAAAGAGAGAAAATAAACTCAATAGCACCAGCAGCGCCTAAAAGGTGCCCAGTTGCAGACTTTGTGGATGACATTAAAGTCTCTCGCTCAACACCATTAAGTAAACGTTCAACCGCACCCAACTCTATAGTGTCGGCCATTGTGGATGTTCCATGTGCGTTAATGTAGTCGATAAGAGAGATGTCAATGTCAGCACGCTTCACGGCAGATCGCATTGCCCTCTCAGCACCTTCATGATCCAATGACGGAGCAGTTATATGATGCGCATCTCCAGAAAGACCATAGCCAAGAACCTCAGCATAAATTTTTGCTCCCCGTGAAAGAGCATGCTCGTACTCCTCTAAAACAACAACCCCAGCTCCCTCTCCCATGACAAAACCATCACGATCCTTGTCCCAAGGACGACTAGCCGCTTTCGGGTTATCTGCTCGAGAAGTGCTGAGTGCTTTACATGCATTAAAGCCTGCTATTCCGATTTCACAAATAGGACTTTCAGATCCGCCTGCTATCATAACATCAGCGTCATCAAGTGCGATTAATCGAGCAGCGTCTCCAATGGCATGCGCTCCTGTAGAGCACGCTGTTACCACAGCGTGATTAGGCCCCTTAAAGCCATAGCGAATCGACACCTGTCCAGAAATTAAATTAATCAAAGCCCCAGGAATAAAAAAAGGCGAAACCCGCCTTGGCCCCCGCTCCTTTATTAGAATAGCTGTTTCAGCTATAGAGGCGAGGCCACCAATGCCTGACCCTATCATAACTCCCGTGCGCTCACTTTGATAAGAACTTGTGGGCTTCCAACCGGAATCAGTTACCGCTTGAGTGGCCGCTGCGATGCCGTATAAAATAAAGTCGTCAACTTTCCGTTGATCTTTAGACTCCATCCAGTCATCAGGATCAAAACAACCTCCTAATAATGGGTCTCTAGGAATTTCGCACGCATAGGTGGTAGCTAAGCCACTTGCATCAAATCGCGTTATTGGTCCAGCTCCAGATTGACCCTCAAGTAGGCTCTTCCAAGTAGTTTCTACTCCACAACCTAACGGAGTAACCATTCCAAGTCCGGTAACAACAACTCGTCGCATAAGTAACCCTTTTTATAAAACTAATAAAATAACTTAAATTATATAATACATGGGGAAAGCAAAACGTAAAAGTACTATTAACAGAATAAAGTAAAACCACATTAATAACCGTCAAAATCTACAAATTGAGAGATTCAACAGAGTTGGTAAAAATTATTAAATAACATGCCATAAAGTGAACGGTTTCAGGCACTCAAAGGAGAAAATTTTAACCGAAATAAACTAATTAGGATATTTCGGTTCATGTTTCTCCTATAATGCTTCTGATATAAACTTTATAGCATCACCAAAAGTTTGAATATTTTCTGCCCCGTCATCTGGAATCTCTATACCAAATTCTTCTTCAAAAGCCATAACTAGCTCAACGGTATCTAAGCTATCAGCTCCTAAATCGTCGATAAAGGAGGCATTTTCTACAACCTTATCTTCATCAACACCTAAATGCTCTACGACAATTTTTTTTACTCTATCCGCTATGTCGCTCAT
>JAQBUS010000027.1 GCA_027623875.1 Pseudomonadota bacterium | reverse complement strand
TGACTTAAACGACTCTTTCTCATGTGTCCCATAATAACCTCAATGTTGGTTATCTAGGACAGCCCCAAAAAATAATATCACTCAACTAATAAAAAGGATTATATGAGAATTTTATTCCTCCCGAGTTGGAGAAATCTTTGGCTGTCCTCAGGGGTTTTATCGATCTCACTTCTCGGTGATGCACTACTATATGTTGTTTTACCAGTTAATGATCATTTATTTGGGGTGAGTATGATATGGGTTGGCATTCTGCTAGCAGTCAACCGAGTTATACGTACTTTCACTTATGGCTGGATAGCACTTTTAGGCGAGCAGATCGGACTAAAAAACTTATGCATAATTTCTGCAATCACAGCCATATTATCAACTTTCGGATATAGCTTATTTAGCGGCCCAATACCTCTTGCGTTAGCTCGTATCCTGTGGGGGTTATCTTACGCTGGGCTTTTATTAGTCACATTAGCCTATGCTGTCGAAGATCGAAGCAAAGCTGGTATACGCATTGGATTTAGTCGAGCAGTGGAACAAATTGGTCCGCTAGTAGCTCTCACTTTTGGAACATGGTTAGCAGGTCAAGTCGGTCCAAAAAATGTTTTCTCTTATTTAGCATACGCATCGTTACTTTGCCTTCCATTTGCTTTTGCCCTTAAAAACCCTTCTAGAAAACCGCCTTCGGCAAAAAGAAAGAAAAAGACTAATGTTTTTTCTCAACCAAATAGTTTTGATTTTTTGATTTTTTTGATGGGCCTAGCAATCGATGGTATATTTACGGTAACAATTTCTTTGATGTGGCTTAATCATGTCACTCCTGAAACCGCTATAATTCTAGGCGGCCTTGTTCTAACTGGCAGGAGATTAATGGAAATGATGACTGCCCCACTCGCTGGTATAATATCTGATACATTTGGAGTTCAAAAGCCTTTAATCTTTGCATCAATTCTTGCAATATGTGGACTTTTTTTTGTTGGCTATGGTTGGTTAATTATTGGCTCGGTTTTTATTATTGTTGCTCGCGGTGCTTTGGGTACACTTTTTCCGACTGCTGTTTCTTTATTAAAGGAAGGCAGCGCTCTTGAAAACCTTGCAAGAAATCAAACCTGGCGAGATATCGGAGCAGCTGTAGGGCCTTTTGGGACGGGGTTTTTATTAATTATAGCTTCACCAATGCTAATACATACCTCTCTATCTATTGGTTTTGCGTTAAGCTTTATTTGGCTAATAAACTCATCCTCATGGCGAGAAATAAGAAAGAATAAACTATAGCTTATCTAGATTGATCCATCTGGCGGGTACGCCACAAAAGCAATAGAATCTCATAAGTCAGTGAAGCTGCTAAAAAAGCTGTCATTCCATTTACGTCATGTGGTGGGCTGACAGTATTGATATCTGCAGCAACTATATTAAGGCCTGTAAGACCCCGGACTACCTCAATTCCCTCGCGTGACGAGAAACCTCCCCATTCCGGGGTGCAAACCCCAGGAGCGCAAGAGGGGTCAAAAACATCCATATCCCAAGACAAGTAAACTGGACGTCGACCAAGTTTGTTATGCAGCTCTTGCATCACATCATCCTGACCTCTTTTAAGAAAATCACGCATAGTGATTAACGAATAACCGAGTTCCCGAGTATGGTTGTAAACACCTTGAAAACTTGTCGATCCTCTCAACCCAATATGATAGGAATTGTTGACACTAACTCTCTGCTCTAACGCAGCATGGGAGAATTGCGTTGCAGCATCATACTTATGAACAGGATCAACCTCATAGGCATCTGTATGACTGTCAAAATGAAGCACCGCCAAGCCAGAGTGCAACCGAGACGCAGCGCGGATTAAAGGCAAGGATACGCTTCCGTCTCCACCAAATCCAATGGGAACAGCTCCATTCTCAGCCAAACGGTAAGCAGCATCTTCTATTAATTTAAATGAATCATCAATTCGCGAAGGAACCAACCGTATGTCACCAGCGTCTATTACCTTAAGCTCTTCGAGAATATTGCAATCCGCAAGTTCAGACTGGAAGGGTCGCACCAAACTAGATTGCTCACGGATAGCATGGGGACCTTGACGAGACCCCACTCGAAACGGATGTGTTCCACAGTCGAATGGACATCCCAAGATCACAACAGATGACACCATCGCTTCTGTTTTATAAGGAATTCCCATAAATGTCTGCGGAGTATGAAAGAGATCATCTTTGATTTGTGACATTTGTGTGGCTCTCCAGTGGCGTTAGATATTAAACCATTTTAGTTTGGTAAAATCCTAGAACACTGGTGCCCAAGCTACCAGTAAAAAAACGTGGGGTGTTACAACATTATACAAAGGTTTTTTGCACTTTAAGAGTTTGAGGAATTTATCCTTATGAAATTATTACAGCTTCAAACTGATAAGAGACCTAGGAGACAGAAGCTCCTAAAGTAATCAGGTTAATAGAAAGCCTAAAAAGACCGGGTGATTAACAGTTTCTTTCCTATTGTAAAATTTTCGTATATAATTAATTTAAGTCATTCACATAAATTCTTTTTTTGTGAATTATAAAAAATTATATGATTTAGTGAATTATTATGAAAAAGCTCTCCAAAATTCTAGCGACTACTATATTCTTTGTTTACTTGCTGTCATTTAAACAGGTTGTGTATGCCGGTGACTTTGAATCTGGTGTTTCTGCGTATAAAAATGGAGATATTGTTCAGGCTTATCTCCACTGGAAAAAAGAGGCCGAGATTGGCTCTAGCGTTGCCCAATTTAACTTAGGTGTCTTATTTGAAACTGGTTCAGGAGTGGAGCAGAACTATGAGAAATCTTTTAAGTGGTTCCAACGCGCCGCATTAAATGACCATGCAATGTCACAGCTGAAAATGGGGTTTTTAAACTATGAAGATAAATATAATATTAAAAACTTTACTGAAGCTGCCCGCTGGTTCCATTTAGCTGCAGCACAAAATAATCCTAGGGCAATGTATCGCCTAAGCATGATGTACACTACAGGTAAGGGTGTCGAGCAAAACTCATCAAGTGCGGTAGAACTTCACAATCGTTCTCTAGATTTTATATGCTCAATGAACGTTGGCTTGGAATCCAGTGTAATGGTGCCAATCTTGAAAGCACGGGAACGCTCTTAGAGCGTAGAGTTGCTTTTTTAAAAATAATTTCCAATCGCACATGGATAACTCGGCTTTAATAAAGTCACGAAAGGATCTCTATTTACTAATGTTATTTAAGAACGTTGCAAAAATAAATTAAGTTGCGAATACCACTTGTTGGTAGGCAGATAGTGCTTTTCCAAGTGTCAATCTAACATTTTCTTTCTATCAATCAAACTCTAAGTAAAGTTAAAAAATTAAAGAGTGTTAATTTTGAGGTTTCATAAAACAATCAAAAAAGGCGGCTAATTCTTCAAAATCAGTAAGTGTTAAAACCTGGGCTACATATTGATCAGGACGCACCACTACAGCACACCCATGTGATCGGTTAATTTTTCGCAAGTCAAAAATGTCAGCGTTTACTTTTATATCAGAGCAAAACACCTTCTCATAATCAACAAGCCCATGACGCCCTTTGGTTGGCCTTAATAGTGATGGCATACGCATAATATCCAGATCACGATGCCTATCTGAAAAAACAGCCCGCACGTCGATGACAGAATCAATATCTGCTCCACTAGGGGTAAATTTCAAGACGGGAGAAGACTTGTCTTCCGTCAGAAATTTACACAACTCATTTACCCCTGATTTTCCAGAAAAAATAATTAATCTCCACCTGCCATCGGCTTTAATCACATGACCTAATTGGATTGGCTTAGCATCAGCTAGACATATAACAGGAGCCGAATGGAATCGCATCCCTATCTCAAAACCCATCGCTAAATGTTGATGAGTAGGTTGTCCTATGATTGCCGATGGGAGATACTGTACTGCAGTTCCGGCCGTAAACCTTCCATGTTGAATAAAATATTTTTTAAAATCATCAGGATCTACACCATCGGGGTCTATTTCGCTTCGCGGTGGCGCACTAAACATCGTTGAAAATTCCCGATCAAAATCAATCAATTCAGTTGCCACTGCATGCCTCTCTGCCGAATAGGTATGCAATAGTTCTGGCCGACATTGCCCACTTATGACAGAAGCCAACTTCCACCCTAAATTAAATGTATCTGCCATTGATACATTCATCCCCTGCCCGGCCTTGGGGCTATGAGTGTGGCATGCGTCACCTGCAATGAAAACACATGGGTTAACCAACTTACCTTCTGGCACATCATCAAAACTATCACATAATCTCTGGCCAATTTCATAAACCGACCACCACGCAATTTCTTTAACGTCTAATGTATAGGGGTGTAATATCCGTTGGGCTGCCTCAACCAACTGATGGGATGTGATATTACGGCCAGACACTCGCTCATCAGCGCTTAGCTTGTCCATTTCAATATAAAGCCTCGTCATATAACCACCTTCGCGAGGGATAATTAGAAGATTACCCTCATTCCCGGACTGAATTACTGATTTCAAACGAATGTCGGGAAAATCAGTAATAGCTAATATGTCCATAACCCCCCAAGCCTGATTGGCGGAATCTCCGTGCAACCCCTTTCCAAGGGATGTGCGCACAGCGCTACGGGCACCGTCGCAACCCACAACATAGCGTGCATTTATAGTTTCATCTTGATGTTGATATTTTGGGTTGAGGTGCTGTAATCGGGCACGAACAGGAAAACTTTCTGCTCTATCTATCGTAAAATCAATTAATTTTCGGTCATAATAGGGAACAAGCCTCCGAGGAGATTGACGCATCAAGTTGAGATAAAAATCGTGAACCCGCGCTTGATTCAAAATTACATGGGGATATTCCGACAACCCATCTTCAGTATCCTGAATTTTTTCACTGCGAACGATATCCGTGATTTGACCTTTGAGTGGCTTCCAGAATGTTGTTTCATTTACCCAATAGGCCTCCTTTAATACTTTTTCAGCAAAGCCAAATGCCTCAAACATCTCAACACTTCGGCACGCGATCCCATCTGCCTGTCCAATTTGTAAAGGCCCTGACTTAGCCTCAACAATGCATGTTTTGATTTCTGGGAATGCAGCCAATTGCGCGGCTAAAGTCAATCCAGCCGGTCCACAACCGATGATCAACACATCAACGTGCTCAGGCAATTCACTCGGAAACCATCCAGAATCTGAGTCTCTCGACAGATTAGGGTCACCAGAATTATATCCGTTTAAATGATATTGCATGGTTCATATCTGCCCGATTTACGAAAACTAACTGACCTTATAATTTATTAATGCTATGGAAAAGGCACTTATTAAATTTAGAGCCCCTTTAATTTAATAAGTGCTAATAGGATGTTATTTAACTTCAAAGTTTTAGGTTTACAAACACAAAAAAAACGGCTGTAGATTGTACAAAAAGGAGAAAATTAGTGAGTTTATTTGATCAATGGTGGGACGCAGCAAATTCTTTAGATAGAAAGAGAATGGGGGACCTTCTCCATAACGATTTTATTTATGTTCGCCATAATAGAGGTGATAAGTTAAACAAAGGCGAATTTATAGATTTACTGATGACAGGCATCAGGGATGAAATTACATCTCAGAGTCGGCGGTTAATTTATGAAAATGAAGCTATCATTGTGAGTCACTCAGTTCTTGAATCGCCTTCACTAGGCAAAAGTGCTGTAATGCTGGTACGTTTAGTAAAAGATGGAAAAATTATATCTATGGAAAGTGGATCTACTCCATTATCTATTTGATAGCTTAATAAAAAAATGATTAAAAAAAAGTGACGCTGCAAACCCAGAAATTGTTCACTGCTACAGCGCATTGAAGTTATAATAAATTTAAAGTTCTCAGTGGAGCGCAAACTATTAAAAAATAATTTACTAGGGACTTCATGCCTTGCAGAAAACAACTTAAATATCGACGACTCTGGATTTGGAACCCGCGACCATCGTGATCATTATTCGCCCAACAAGCGTGTCACTTACCCACCGATTTTTACCTGGCCGGCTCAACCAATAGCCACTTTGAAGTGGTTTTTTGGTTTTCCGGGCTATTTTCTTCCGTGGAACACCTTCTATGTGGTTATCGGGATGATTTCTTGGTATTGGCTATCCCCGCCCTTAGAAAAAATGGCTACTCCTACACTAAGTCTTTTTATGCTAATATTTTTTAGGAATACGATTTTAGTAACTGCTTACTACGGAATATTTCATTTGCGCTTATATATTCAACGTCAACAAGGAACTTGTTTTAAATTCAATCCCAGCTGGACATCAGTTAATAACAAAAAATTCCTATTTAAAAACCAAACCACAGACAACTTAATTCTAACTTTTTCTTGTGGCGTTACAATTTGGGCGGGGCTAGAGGTTGGAATGCTCTGGCTGGCCGCCAACAGTTTTATTAATATAATCTCTGTAAGCGAACATCCAATATACTTCATGTTCGTAGTTTTAACTATACATCTTTGGCGAGACTTCCATTTCTATTTAATCCACCGGCTTATACATTGGGGCCCACTTTACCGGTTTGTTCACCATGTTCACCATAAAAACAACAATCCTGGGCCGTGGTCGGGCCTAGCAATGCACCCAGTTGAGCACTTGCTCTACTTTTCTTGTGCACTTATTTACCTTTTACTCCCGTTCCACCCAGCTTTCGCTGTCATTTGCCTAGCCCATGCTGGCCTAAGTCCAGCACCTGGGCATTCAGGTTTCGAAAGGATAACTGTCGATAAAAACCGTAGTGTAGATATAGATGGTTACGCGCATTATTTGCATCATAAATACTTTGAATGTAATTATGCCGATGGTATATTGCCGTTAGATAAGTGGTTCGGTTCGTTCCATGATGGCAGCCCTGAATCAAACGAGAGAATGAAGAAGCGCTTAATAGAAAAATCTCTAAAGCGCCCACTCTAAGTACAACCCTCAAAAAAGACTTAGTATAACTTAATGTTAATCTGTCTATTTTTTCAATAAGAGTGAGTAAATGAAGTCCAAACACCTATACATTTATTTAATAGCCCATCACATGAGTTAGTTTTACAGGTGAGCTTTCAGGGCAAAACCAAGAGCTTCGATCCCGTGACGAATACGGTCCTCAGATTGAGCAGAATAATTAATTCTGGCGTGATTTGCCTGTTGGGTCACAGGAAAAAAAGAGCCTCCAGGTACATATGCTACGCGAGCTTCTGGTAATGCAACATCCCGCATAAAGGCAGCTGCATCAAATTCTTTAGGAAAAGTTACCCAAGTAAATAGTCCTCCCTTAGGATCTGTTGCTTGGACTTCTTGTGGGAAGTGGAGGCGTATAGAATCCAACATTACCTCTTTTTTCTTAACATAAGCGCTTCGTAGGATATTAGTATGTTCAGCCAAATCATATCGATCCAGAAAAAGACTAATTGCTGCCATGTTGAGGGTTGAAGTCTGTGTGTCGGCGGCAACTTTCAAAAGCCCCATCCGTTCCAGTAATTCTGGGTCTGCTACTGCCCACCCTACACGCAGTGCCGGCACTAGAACTTTCGAGAAACTTCCCAAGTGAATTACTCGGCCCTCCGTATCCATAGACTTTAGTGTCGGAAGATTTTCGTCAGTAAAACGGATCTGACGGTAGGGCGTATCTTCCAAAACAATCACATCATGGGCATTGGCAAGCTGAATTAGCTTTTTACGTCTGGTCAGGGACATTGTTACCCCAGTAGGGTTTTGGAAGTCAGGCACAGTATAGATAATCCGGGATCGTGGATTATCCTTAAGTACTTCCTCTAAAGCATCCATCTGCATACCTTCATCATCCATTGGAACAGCGGCGTAAATCGGTTCGTATGGGTTAAAGGCAATCAGTGCCCCTAAAAAAGTAGGGTCCTCTGTTATAATCACATCTCCTGGATTGATTAACATCTTAGCTGCTAAATCAAGGCCTTGCTGAGAGCCTTGCAAAATCAATACGTCCTCTTTCTCGCAAGGTGTTCCATCTACCGTCATAAGCTTGGCAATTTGTTCGCGCAAATATGGCAGTCCGTCTGAAGCCGCGTATTGCATCGTGGCTCCTCCGGGTGAGCGGATTACCTCAATAAAAATGGACTCTAGTTGCTCTGCTGGGAACAAAGAGGCATCCGGGTAGCCACCGCCAAAAGAGATAATAGATGGATCTGTTCCTAATGCCAAAAGCTCACCAATAGCCGAAGGCTTAACTGCATCCATTCTCTTGGCAAAGCGTTTCTTCATATTCGTAGCTCCTATTAGTAAAAGGAAATGGAACACCCTATTGCATCCAAATGCAAGGCTTAGTCAGTAGTTTAAAAGCCTTAGAGATTTGTTCAACTCCCAACTTTTAATTTAACGTTCTAAAACTCTCTTCTTTCTCCTTGATGAACTTAATAAGAGATCAAACTTAAGCCCCTTTATTTTAAAAATAGGGTCAAGAGCGTGGCTTGACAGAAACTCATTTAGTGAGGCAATCTCACTGGTATCAATAAGGGTATATATCATGCGAAACCTTAATCCGGTAAACTATGTCTCTTCCACTATCCATTCGTCGGATGTGGACAGGATTTTTGGAGCAAGCTGGCAATTACTTGGCCCCACCTCACGACTTACCAATCGAGGAGATTATATTGCAACAGAAATAGCAGGAAGCAAAGTTTTTGCCGTAAGGACTAAAGATAGCCTGCGGGCCTTTCGCAACGTTTGCCGTCACAGAGGCGCACGTCTTTTACCAGAGGGAACTGGGCATTGCACAACAATTCGTTGTCCATACCACCAGTGGGTTTGGGGCGAGGATGGCTCCCTCTTAAACGTACCTTGGTGGGGAGATGATCCAGCCTTTAATAAGAGCGATTGGGCTCTAGACGCAGTAGAACTCTATGAATGGCGCGGGTTTTTGTTTGTCTCTCTGTCACCTGAGATAGCCCTTGAGAATCAGCTAGGCGCTCTTATCTCCGAACTCGAGGATGAACCAATTGAGAGGTATAAGTGGGTGCACGAAGAAAGATTGGTTTTTGATGCCAATTGGAAGATTTACACTGACAATTTCGTGGAAGGCTATC
>JAQBUS010000026.1 GCA_027623875.1 Pseudomonadota bacterium | reverse complement strand
AAACGTTGGCTAGAGTTTGCGCCTCCACACCCTGTGTACTATCAACAACCAGCAAAGATCCCTCTACGGCTCGCATAGACCTACTAACCTCATAAGCAAAATCAACATGTCCTGGGGTATCAATTAAATTTAGAACGTAAGTGTCACCATCGTCAGCTATATATTCCAACCTAACAGTATTGGCTTTAATGGTAATACCACGCTCTCTTTCTAGATCCATACTATCCAGTAATTGCTCTTTCATGTCTCGCAGTTTCACCGTGCCCGTCTCTTGGATAAGCCTATCCGCTAAGGTGGACTTTCCATGATCAATGTGGGCCACTATGGCAAAATTTCTTATTTTTGATAAAATCGTCATGATTGCCGCGTATGATTTAAGCCGGTCTCTTGGTCAAGTCCTGAGATACCATCAATTAAAAATTATTTCACTTAAAACCTAAACAGGTTTATAAAAAGCTTCTAAATTGAGGTTAAATAATCACTATAATATTATTAAGAATGTCTAATTGGCACTCAATCACCGTTGCCAACGACTAGGTTTACAATCACTTCTCCGGCGTTCTCAAAAAACAATTTAATCTTAATTAAATCTCCATCTGAAAAAGGTTTTACAAGGCCCATCATCATTATATGGACACCTCCGGATTTTAAGGTTATTTTTTCCCCTCCTTGAATTCCGAGTCCTGCCATCAAATGCCTCATGGAAGCCACACCCTCGGAGGACACTAGGGTTTCGTGGAGCATAACTTTTTTGGCAGCAAGGGACTGCACCTTGAGAAGCGTATCCGGTTTATCTGATAGATTTCTTATACTGAAATAAACTGCTGCCGATGACCCTACACCTGAGGCTATATTAATTTTTTGATTTACAATTTGAATTTCATTAGAAAATGCTGCTGATGAAATAAAGACAAAGAATACCAATAAAAGTCGAAACAATTTGGTTTTCTCCATAAAAATTATAGTAAAAGAGAGTTTACTACGAAACCGAAGTGGCTTTCGAAATATCTTTTTTAACTTTCAGCGCTTTAGATGAAAGAACAGTCTCTTTAGCCTTAGCCATAAAGCCGTCTAATCCTCCATGCCGATCTACTGTTCTCAGTGCAGCTGCAGATATACGAAACTTAAATGAGCGCCCTAAAGCCTCTGATAATAGTGTTACCTCATTTAGATTAGGGAGGAAGCGCCTTTTTGTTTTATTTTTGGCGTGACTAACATTATTTCCGGACATCGGACCCTTAGACGTAAATTCACATACCCTTGACATAGCTTTTCCTCTTTTTCATATATTCATTCCATCAAAACAACAATATTTCTCAGGAACTTTGCGATAGTTGGAAAAATCAAGATCGTCAAGAGACCAAGGCACAAGCTATTCAATTAAATTGCAATTCAATTTGGATCAAAGCTTGAACTGAGCGACTTAAACTCAAAACAAAACGTGAATTCTTGATCCCTTATCCAAAATACAAAAGATCATGTTTTCAACCATGCAACGAACCTCTCAGCAGCAGCCTCAGGTGATATATTTTCTTCAGAAACCAGCTTTGAAAACTTTTCCGTTTCTTCTTCCACTCCGGGTTTATCCGATAAAACTGATAAAAGTTGATTTCTTGTCTCACTTTTAAACCAGTGTACTGATTGAGCCTTTCGACACTTTTTCCACCACCCATTAGATTTTCGCCATTCTGATAAATGTTTTATATCTTTCCAAATTTGATCAAGACCAACACTCGAAATTGACGAAGCTAGAGAAGCCTTCGGAAATCCCTTCGGGTCTTGTGCCCTACGCCTAAGTAAATGCAATGCCCCAGCATAATCAGACTGTGTTCTAGCTGCTGCAGCTTTAAGTTCGCCATCGGCTTTATTGACAATAATCAAATCGGCAATCTCCATAATTCCTCTTTTCACTCCTTGTAATTCATCTCCACCCGCTGGAGCCAATAATAGCAAGAATAAATCTGTCATCTCAGAAACCATTGTTTCAGACTGTCCAACACCAACTGTTTCAATAATTATAATATCAAAGTTAGCTGCTTCGCATACCAATATTGCTTCTCTAGTGCGTCGAGCCACTCCTCCAAGGTGACTTAAGGATGGAGACGGCCGAATAAAAGCCTGGGGTGAACGGCTTAACTTCTCCATTCGGGTTTTATCACCCAGAATTGAGCCGCCAGATCTGGTTGAGCTCGGATCCACCGCCAAAACAGCAACGCTTAAGCCTTCGTCGATCAACATTAGCCCAAATGACTCTATAAAGGTAGATTTCCCAACTCCAGGGGTTCCAGACAACCCAATTCGTAAGGCTTGACGGTTAGAGTGGGAAAGATGCTCTAAAAGAGTTAGTGCATCTGTTCTATGGTCCTGTCTGGAACTCTCAACAAGAGTAATCGCCTGTGCAATAGAGCGTCGCTCTTGCAGTAAAATTTTTTTACATAAGTCTTGCATTTCCGTCATGCCCCATATTCTTTCTTGTCTATATTTTGTTGTGGGCCTTCACTTTAGATTAAGTTATATTATGCTCAGTTAAACTACAAACCGGAAACGGAACATTAGTCATGTTATTTGCAAAAGTTATTTTTATTATATTCATTGGCCTTTGTATGCCATCATATGCGAAAGATAAGAAACTATCTTTCTCTGTGCATGTAAAAGGTATGAAAATTGGCACCTTAGAAATGCAATCTGAACAGTCTAACAAAAATTACAAAGTTTCCGGTCTACTAAAAGCTGTGGGGCTTATGAAATTAATTTCAAACGTTGAGTATAAAGCAGAGACTATAGGCAAAATAGCCGGAACGCGTTTTTTTCCTGCTAATTACTCTGAAGAAAGAAAGAAAAAAGCTGTCAAAACCTCGGCTTCAATCACATACAAAAATGGAACACCCGAAATAAGACAATATAATCCTCCAAGAGAAAAAGACCCCAAGAGAATTGATGCAAGCACCCAAAAAGGTACAATAGATCCCTTAACTGCTCTATATGCCACACTGAAGGATGTTAACCTTGAAGAAATGTGTAAACTAGAATTACAGCTTTTTGATGGAAAACATAAATCTCATGTTAAGCTCTCTTCATACAAAAAAGATGGGGATTTATTTTTGTGTTATGGGGAATATGTTAGACTAGCTGGCTTTAGACCAGAACAAATGGCAGAAAAAACACGATTTCCGTTTAACATTTTTTATGAAGAAATTTCCAAAAATACATTTCGTATAAAAAAAATTATCGCAGAAACTATACACGGGACAGCAGTGTTAAAAGCCAAATAAACTAAATTTCTGAGGACCTATAATAGAGGTGAATAATTCTCCATAAATCGAGACGTTAATTGACTGCACTGGAAATTATTTTTATTCACTCGTTAACGTACCTAAAAACTTAAGACCCATAAATGAAATGAGAGCACATCCATGTCAAAATTTGGAATATCCCAACCCGTTAAACGTTTTGAGAATTCCGGCTTCCTAACAGGAGTTGGTAAATATTTAGATGACATAACTCCAAATGATGCATTGTTTGCATTTGTATTAAGATCAAATATTGCTCATGGCAAAATTATACATTTTGACACATCATCTGCCAAAGATTCTGACGGAATTCATTTAATCATTACTGCAAAAAGCCTCTATGAAGCTGGAATCGTGAACGAAATGGACTTTGACGTAGTAACAAATATTAATGGGTCATCCGGAGCAGCTCCAGTCAGGCCTTTGCTCGCCGAAAATAAAGTTCGATTTGTTGGAGAGCCAATAGCGATGATAATCGCAGAAACAATAGAACAAGCCAAAGATGCAGCCGAACTAATTGAGTTAGAATTTAGTGAAGAAAGTCCACATGTTCGACTTTCTGAAGGTGGCCCCATAATACATTCGGAAGCAGCTAATAATGTTGCATATGATTGGGATGTCGGTGACAAAGAGGCAGTAGATAAAATCTTTAAAGAAGCCAAATTCACAACCAAACTCGATATTTATGACAACAGAATAATTGCAAATTCTATTGAGCCCCGAGGATGCTTTGCCGAAACAGAGGGAGATAGAATTCACTTGTGTTTTTCTGGTCAAGGCGTGTGGAAAACAAAGGAAGCCCTACAAAAAGTACTAAAACTAAATGATAAGCAAATAAAGGTGAGTAACCCCGACGTAGGTGGGGGTTTTGGCATGAAACATCCTGCATATCCAGAATATTTTCTAGTTGCACAGGCCACTCGTGAGTCGGGTAGGTCCGTTAGATGGCAGGCAGAGCGAACCGAAAGCATGCTCTCAGATAACTCTGGAAGAGATCTTCAAACAAAAGCCGAACTTGCATTTGATGAGAACTATAAAATATTAGGCTACCGGTTATTTACGCTTTCAAATTTAGGCGCCTATAATTCTAAGATGGGTCAAAAAATTCAGTCTGAGCTTTTTTCGAAAGTCTTAATGGGTACCTATGATGTTCAGTCAATATACTACCATAATAGAGGCGTTTTCACCAACACCACTCAGTTTGATGCTTATAGAGGTGCCGGTCGACCAGAAGCAATTTATGTTCTTGAACGCGCGATGGATCACGCCGCAAGAATTTTAAAAATAGACCCGCTCGAATTACGGAATCGAAATTTTATTCCTGTTCACAAATTTCCATACAAAACAGCGACCGGAGAGCTCTATGGCGTCGGAGAATTTAGTAAAATTCTCAGTCGCACAGAAACATAAGCAGACCTCATAAACTTTAAAGCTAGAAAGGTTAAATCAAAATTAGACGGAAAAATTCGTGGCGTGGGCATTTGTTATTATATAGAAAGTATTTTGGGGGATCCAAGCGAAACAGCT
Organism: Pseudomonadota bacterium; assembly: GCA_027623875.1. Classification (GTDB taxonomy): domain Bacteria; phylum Pseudomonadota; class Alphaproteobacteria; order Rhodobacterales; family Rhodobacteraceae. The sequence continues at coordinate 4,256 of JAQBUS010000026.1, read as the reverse complement.
AGAATTGAGTTCACGGAAGCCCAAAAGGTTAATCTCTATGTGGGTACTCAGTCAAATGGACAAGACCATGAAACCGTTTACAGGCAAATATTACACGAAGATACCGGAATCTCAATAAATGACATTAACATAGTCCAAGGTGATAGTGACCTAATTCCTACCGGTGGTGGAACTGGGGGATCTAGGTCAGTCACAACACAAGGGACAGCTACCAAAGCAACTGCCGCTAAAGCCATTAAGCAATTTGAATTGTTTTTAACCGAGCATCATGGCCTTAAAGAGATAAGCTTTGACTTAGGTGCTTTTAGATCCAACAGTTCAAATATAGTAATTACCATAACAGAAGCTGCAAATTTGGCTCGAAAACTTAATCGACAAGATTTACTAATTGTTTCTCAAACCACTACACTACCGGGAAGATCATATCCAAATGGCTGTCATATATGTGAAGTAGAAATTGATATCTCAACTGGCACAACAGAAGTAGTAAAATATACAGTAGTTGATGATCTTGGAACACTTATAAACCCTATGCTTGCGCGCGGACAAGTACATGGAGGAGTAGTTCAAGGTATTGGCCAGGCCATAAACGAACACGTTGTCTATGACGAAAACGGGCAGCTATTAACTGCAACTTTCATGGATTATAGTTTACCACGTGCTGATAATATCCCACTGATTGAATTTTACTCAGAACCAGTGCCTTCAACCGCTAATCCTCTGGGTATGAAAGGTTGCGGAGAAGCAGGGACCGTAGGCGCCTTATCTGCAGTTGCTAACGCTGTTCAAGACGCCCTCTGGGAACATGGTATACATCAAGTAGACATGCCTTTCACACCTATTCGTGTATGGTCTTGGTTAAATTCAAACGATAACTCAGTGGCAAAATTGAAAAATTGAAAAAAAGGTTGGGTCCATAGTATTTAACTGCACCTGTTTCAGTGTTAGTTTAAAATTCTCATGAATTCACCTTAACTATCGCTAAATCATAAATAGGATATCTAAAATGGTAATGGAAAAAAAATTTGATCCAAAAGCGAGTGAAGAAAAAATCTACTCCGAATGGGAAGAAAATGGTTGTTTCAAGGCTGGGGCAAATGCGAGCAGGTTAGAGACATTTTGCATAATGATTCCTCCTCCCAACGTCACTGGCGTTCTTCATATGGGGCATGCATTCAATAATACCCTTCAAGATATCTTAATTCGTTGGCATAGAATGAGAGGCTATGACACCTTATGGCAACCTGGGCAGGACCATGCTGGAATTGCAACTCAAATGGTCGTCGAGAGAAATTTAGCAGCGACAGGTCAACCATCAAGAATAGACTTAGGTAGAGATAAATTTCTTGAAAAAGTTTGGGCGTGGAAAGAAGAATCTGGTGGGACTATAATAGACCAACTCAAGCGCCTAGGTGCCTCTTGCGATTGGTCAAGAAATGCATTCACCATGGATGAAAACTTTCAAAAAGCTGTGATAAAGGTTTTTGTAGAGCTTTATAAAAAGGGAACAATTTATAAAGGAAAACGGCTAGTCAATTGGGACACTCATTTCGAAACAGCTATTTCCGATTTGGAAGTTGAAAACATTGAAGTCGATGGAAAGTTTTGGCACTTCAAATACCCCTTAGAAAACAATGAAAGGTACCGCTTTATAGAACACGATTCTGATGGAAATGTTACCTTTGAAGAGGAAAGAGACTATATTGCTATTGCGACTACCCGTCCTGAAACAATGCTTGGTGACGGAGCTATAGCTGTGCATCCATCAGATAAACGCTACTCATCTATATTAGGGAAAATGGTTCATCTGCCTCTTTGTGATAGGCTTATTCCAATTATTGCAGACGAACATCCAGATCCCGACTTTGGTTCCGGCGCTGTAAAGATAACAGGAGCACACGATTTTAACGATTATGCCGTGGCAAAGAGACACAACATCACTCTCTACCCTCTAATGGATACTCAAGGTAAACTGCGCGATGATATCACGTCTGACAATATAGTTCCCCAGAAATATAGGGGGATGGACCGTTTTGTAGCCCGAGCGGTAATAGTAGACGATATGCAGAAATTAGGTTTAGTAGCGACCATCGAAGACAAAAAAATCATTCAACCTTTTGGTGATAGATCAAAAACGGTTATTGAGCCAATGCTCACTGATCAATGGTTTGTCGATACTACCGAAATTGTTAAACCTGCTATAGATGCTGTAAAAACAGGGGAGACAGTTATTATACCAGAGAGAGACCAGAAGGTTTATTTTCACTGGCTCGAAAACATAGAACCGTGGTGCATTAGTCGGCAACTTTGGTGGGGGCATCAAATACCAGTCTGGTATGACGATGATGGGAATGAATATTGTGCGACTGATGAACATGAAGCATCTATACTAGCTGAAGGTAAAAATATAACACGAGACCCAGACGTTTTAGACACCTGGTTTTCTTCTGGCATTTGGCCCATCGGCACACTCGGTTGGCCCGAAGAAACAGAAGAATTAAAAAAATATTTTCCCACAAATGTATTAGTTACAGGGTTTGATATAATATTCTTTTGGGTCGCGCGCATGATGATGATGCAATACGCAGTTGTCGACCAAAAGCCATTTAGTACCGTTTATGTTCATGCATTAGTACGTGATGAAGCTGGAAAAAAGATGTCTAAATCATTAGGGAATGTACTAGATCCAATCAAACTTATTGATGAATTTGGAGCAGATGCAATAAGGTTCACTCTCACCTCAATGGCGGCAATGGGTAGGGATTTACGATTAAGTACTGAGCGCATAGCCGGTTATCGCAACTTTGGAACCAAGCTCTGGAACGCCGCAAGATTTGCTGAGATGAACGGGTGTTATCCATCTAAAGAATTTTTACCCAAAAATGCTCATCACCCGGTAAACAAGTGGGTTATCGGTGAGACGGCAAGAATTAGAGAAGAAACAGATAATTCTCTGTCAAGCTATAGATTTAATGATACGGCCAATGGGCTTTATTCCTTTGTTTGGGGAAAGGTTTGCGACTGGTACGTAGAGTTTTCTAAACCTTTACTAAATAGTAGTGACCAATCTTTGGTGGACGAGACCAGACAAACTATGGCCTGGGTTATAGATCAATGCCTCCTACTGCTGCATCCGATAATGCCGTTTATTACTGAAGCTCTGTGGTCATCAATTTCAAAAAGACCAAAAATGTTGATACACACATCTTGGCCTACATATGGCAGCGAGCTAATAACTGACGAGGCTGATAAAGAGCTTAATTGGGTCATTTCTGTTATTGATGCAATACGTTCTATACGTGGCGAAATGAACGTGCCCGCGGGACTGAAAATTCCCTTAATAAAGTTAACTCTCAACGAGGAAAAAGTTAAGGCGTGGTCGGCAAATGAAGACTTAATAAAAAAAATAGCGCGGCTTGAGAGTGTAACAGAGAGCAACAAAAGACCCGTCGGGTGCATTATGGTTTCAGTAGAAGGTGCTGAATTTGCTCTACCACTTGCAAACATTATCGACATCGATCTAGAAAAAATGCGACTTGAGAGAAATTTACTGAAAACTACTGATGAGTTAAAATCTCTTGACGGTAGATTAAGAAACCCCAAATTTTTAAGCAGTGCTCCTGAAGAAGTTATCGTTCAAACTCGTTCGGATAGCGCTCTAAGAAATGAAGAAATATCCAAATTAAATGCTGCCATTCAAAGATTGAATAATTTAGATCAAATTTAGAAAGAAACCATAAAAATGCCTGAAAACATTTTTAAATTCACGCCTTTGGTCACCAGTCTACCCAGCTCGGTTCCATTTGTTGGGCCAGAGACTCAAGAACGAAAGCTTGAATCTATTTTTAAAGCAAGAATAGGTGCCAATGAGAATGTCTTTGGGCCTTCCCCAAATGCAATTATCGCTATGCAAGAAGCGAATAATGAAATTTGGAAATATGGTGATCCAGAAAATTACGATTTAAAAAAGGCACTCGCAAAACATCATAACATTCCAGGTAATTCAGTGGTTATTGGTGAAGGAATCGATGGCCTCCTAAGCTATATTGTTAGGATGTTTATTAATCCTGGAGATCGCGTAGTCACATCGGATGGCGCCTATCCAACGTTTAACTTTCATGTTTCAGGGTATGGGGGAGAACTTCACAAAGTTCCCTACAAAGACGACAGGGAGGACCCACAGGCTCTAATTCAAAAAGCCTCCGAAGTTGGTGCTAAATTGATATATTTGGCCAACCCAGATAATCCGATGGGAA
>JAQBUS010000025.1 GCA_027623875.1 Pseudomonadota bacterium | reverse complement strand
TATAGAATATCGAAAATTAGTGAGGTATTCTGGAGAGAGGATTGGGCGATGAACGCCAAGGAATTAAGAGAAAAAACGGTTGATCAACTTAACGAAGAGTTGCAGAAGCTAAAAAAGGAGTCGTTTAACTTGCGCTTTCAGCAAGCAACGGGTCAGCTTGAGAACACTTCTCGGGTGCGTCAGGCACGTAGAGAAGCAGCCCAGGTGAAGACTATTATTAATGAAAAAGCCGCGCTAGCGGCAGTTGAATAAGGATTGTAAGTTAGATGCCTAAACGTATTCTTACAGGTAACGTAACAAGTGACCAAAACCAGCAAACCGTGACGGTTCAAGTGGAGCGTCGATTTCGGCACCCACTTCTAAAGAAAATTATTCGGAGTTCAAAAAAATATAGAGCTCACGATGAAGACAATAAATTTAAAGTAGGGGACTCAGTGCGTATCCAAGAGTGTGCGCCTAAGTCAAAATCAAAACGCTGGGAAGTTCTCGTCAATTAGGCGATTTTAACCAGGCAATTCGAAACCTTGGGGATTATCTCCAAAGGTCGGGAGTAAAATAAATGATCCAGATGCAAACAAATCTGGATGTTGCTGATAATTCTGGCGCTCGCCGAGTTCAGTGCATCAAAGTATTAGGTGGTTCTGAGCGTCGATATGCATCGGTAGGTGATGTAATAGTCGTGTCTGTGAAGGAGGCAATCCCTCGTGGTCGTGTCAAAAAAGGAGATGTGCGTAAGGCTGTTGTCGTGCGCACTGCAAAAGAAATAAAAAGAGCTGATGGAACCTCGATAAGGTTCGATTCAAATGCGGCTGTTATTCTTAGTACCAGCAATGAACCACTTGGAACGCGTATTTTTGGTCCGGTGGTCAGAGAACTCCGAGCTAAGAATTTCATGAAAATTATTTCATTAGCGCCGGAGGTTTTGTGATATGGCAGCAAAATTAAGGAAAGGCGATAAAGTTCGCGTTTTGGCTGGAAAAGATAAGGGTAAAGAGGGAGAAATCCTTCAAGTTTTCCCTGCTAAGGGTAAGGCATTGGTTGAAGGTATTAATATCGCGATACGACATGTAAAGCAAAGCCAAAGCACTCAGGGTGGCAGAGTTCCGAAAGCAATGCCAATTCAGATTAGTAATTTAGCATTAATGGACACAGATGGCAAAGTCACCAAGGTGGGTTTTAGGCTAGATGGAGATAGTAAAATTCGTTTTGCTAAAACTACAGGAGAACCCATCTGATGTTAGATTTAGAAACTTACGTTCCAAGATTAAAGGTGCTGTACAAAGAAAGCATTAGACCCGCGCTTCGGGAGGAATTTTCGTATACTAACGATATGCAAATCCCTCGTTTAGATAAGATAGTTCTAAACATTGGGTGTGGAGCTGAAGCAGTAAGAGATACAAAAAAAGCCAAGTCTGCACAGCAAGATCTGACCTCAATCGCAGGTCAAAAAGCTGTAGTTACAAAAGCAAAAAAATCTATCGCTGCATTTCGAGTGCGTGAAGATATGCCATTAGGTACCAAGGTTACCCTGAGAGGCGCACGTATGTATGAATTTCTAGATAGGCTAATAACAGTAGCTATGCCCCGTATTCGTGACTTTAGAGGGGTGTCTAGTAAATCTTTTGACGGTGGTGGAAATTATGCCATGGGTCTTAAAGAGCATATAGTATTCCCGGAGGTTGACTTTGATAAAGTCGATGAAGTTTGGGGAATGGATATTATAATTTGCACCAACGCATCCACAGACGCGGAAGCAAAGAGATTGATGAAGCATTTCAACATGCCCTTCAACAATTAATCCGCGGGAGGAACAGTAAAAATGGCAAAGAAATCAATGGTCGAACGAGAAAAGAAAAGAGCTAAGCTTGTGAAAAAGTTTGCGGCAAAAAGGTTGGCTCTAAAGCAGGTGGCCGATAATAGAGAGCTTCCTATGGAAGAGCGTTTTACAGCTCGCTTGAAGCTTGCAGAGCTTCCTAGAAATAGCTCTGCCACCAGGTTGCATAACAGGTGTCAGTTAACTGGACGACCACATGCATATTATAGAAAGCTTAAAGTTAGCAGGATTTTACTTAGGGAACTCGGCTCTAGTGGCCAAATTCCTGGTATAGTAAAGTCGAGTTGGTAAGGGGGGCATAGATTATGAATGATCCAATAGCAGATATGCTTACTAGAATTCGAAACTCCCAATTGCGTGGGAAGGCTTTGGTCACAACTCCGGCATCCAAGTTAAGAGCTTGGGTTTTGGATGTATTGAAGGATGAGGGATATATTCGCGGCTATGAAAAAGCTGAAGATAAAAATGGGTTTCCGACTCTAGAGATAGAACTTAAATATTATGATGGAACCCCTGTGATTCGTGAATTAACTAAGGTATCTAAGCCTGGGCGACGAGTTTACATGGGAGTTAAGGATATACCAATAGTTCGCCAAGGCTTAGGCTTGTCGATAGTAAGCACTCCTAAGGGTGTGATGTCAGATGCAAGCGCGCGAGCCAATAATGTTGGTGGCGAAATCATTTGCACAGTCTTCTAGGGGGATAGTTATGTCACGTATTGGAAAAAAACCAGTGGAATTGCCTTCGGGAGTGTCTGCAGAGCTATCTGGTCAAAAAATTGAAATAAAAGGACCTAAGGGTGTTTTATCCTTCACGGCTACTGATGATGTTACAATCAAGGTAGGAGAAACAGAGGTTGTTGTTGAACCACGAGGAAAATCAAAAAGAGCACGCCAGCAATGGGGCATGAGTAGAACCATAGTTAGTAATTTGGTGACCGGTGTATCTGTAGGGTTTAAAAAAGAACTTGAAATAAATGGAGTTGGTTATAGAGCTCAAATGTCAGGTAATATACTAAAATTAAATCTGGGTTTATCTCACGATGTAAATTTTGTTGTACCAGATGGGGTTACTGTTACTGCTCCTAAGCTAACCGAAATCGTAGTTGAGGGAATTGACTCACAGGTAGTAGGGCAAGTCGCGGCAAATATTCGCGCTTGGAAGAAGCCGGAGCCTTACAAAGGCAAAGGTATTAAATATAAAGGTGAATATATCTTCCGTAAAGAAGGTAAGAAGAAGTAGGGACCTAGGATATGGCTAATAGCAAAAGAACCTTGTTTCTAAAGCGCCGCCTGCGCGTTCGAAACAAATTAAGAAAAGTAAACGTTGGGCGCATGAGACTTTCTGTCCATCGCTCTAATAAAAATATAAGCGCCCAAATAATTGATGACGTGGCGGGGATAACTTTAGTATCTGCTTCCTCTCTTGAAAAAGCATTGGGTGTCGTTGGGAAAAACAATATAGAAGCAGCTACTTCAATTGGTGCTGTACTAGCAGAGCGTGCGATTAAGGCTGGAGTTAGTGAAGCTTATTTTGATCGTGGTGGCTTTTTGTTTCACGGTAAGGTTAAGGCACTGGCTGAGGCCGCACGTGTTGGCGGATTGAAAATTTAAGGAGATAAGTGATGGCAAAAGAACCAGGCAATCGAGGCCGCCGAGATCGTGAAGAGACTCCTGAGTTTTCGGATCGACTAGTGGCTATAAATCGAGTTTCTAAGACCGTCAAAGGTGGTAAGAGATTTGGTTTTGCGGCACTCGTAGTAGTGGGTGATCAAAAAGGTCGCGTTGGCTACGGAAAAGGAAAAGCTAAAGAGGTGCCAGAGGCAATAAGAAAGGCAACTGAAGAAGCAAAACGTCAGTTGGTTCGTATCCCACTGAAAGAGGGAAGAACTTTGCATCATGACACGAATGGAAGACATGGTGCTGGCAAAGTGGTTATGAGGACAGCGCCCCAAGGGACTGGCATTATAGCAGGGGGTCCCATGCGAGCAGTTTTTGAAATGTTGGGTGTCCAGGATGTCGTAGCAAAATCAATAGGATCTCAAAACCCATATAACATGGTAAGAGCTACTATAGATGGTCTTGTTAGCGAAGTTAGTCCACGAATGGTTGCGCAGCGTCGTGGAAAAAAGGTGGCTGATATTCTTCGATCACCTGTAAACCAGTCTACTTCTGAAACAGTTGCGGAAGCTTAAGGATAAAGTATGTCAAAAACTATAGTTGTTAAGCAAGTAGGTTCACCTATTCGAAGGCCAGCAAAACAAAGGGCGACTTTGGTGGGCTTGGGTCTGAACAAAATGCAGAAAACGAGAGAACTGGAGGATACTCCCTCCGTTAGAGGAATGGTGGACTCTATTTCTCACCTAGTTAAGATCATAGAAGAAAAATCATAAATTATAGGCCGAGTTTAACCGTTACCGTCGCTGGTGGTTAATTCCGGCTAAGGAGAGAGCGACATGAAATTAAATGAATTACATGATAATCCAGGTGCAAACCGAACAAAAAAGAGAGTGGGCCGTGGTCCTGGATCTGGCAAAGGTAAAACTGCGGGCCGGGGAATAAAGGGACAAAAGTCAAGATCTGGTGTGTCTCTCAATGGTTACGAAGGTGGCCAAATGCCTCTTTATATGCGTTTACCAAAAAGGGGTTTTAATAAACCTAATCGCAAAAAGTTTGCAGTAATTAATTTGGGTATTCTCCAAAAATTTATTGATGCAAAAAAGTTGGACCCAACTATAGAAATAAATGAAGAAGTGTTAGCAACCACCGGTATCGTTCGGCGGAAGTTGGACGGGGTTAGGGTTTTAGCTAAGGGCACTTTGAGTTCTAAGCTAAACTTGGTTGTAACCGGTGCATCTAAATCGGCAATTGAAGTCGTGGAAAAAATGGGTGGTGTTTTGAAGACGGCGTCTTTAGATTAACTATTAATCGGTTTGGTTGCGCGGGGTTAATAACAGCATTATAATTGCGTTGAGTTTTAGTAATCTACGTCTAATATAATAGAAAATTACGGCGTATCCAGTTTTTGATAAGAAAGTCTAAGCTTATGGCTTCTGCAGCAGAACAGATGGCACAAAATATGAGTTGGTCCGCTTTTGGTAAAGCGACCGAACTACGCCAGAGAATTTTATTCGCCTTGGGACTTCTTATTGTTTATAGACTTGGGACATATATTCCAGTCCCGGGAATAGATTCCAACGCTTTACGCTCGTTCATGGATCAGGCAGCCGCGGGTATTGGCGGTATCCTAAATATGTTTACTGGGGGTGCTATTGGTCGGATGGGCCTTTTTGCTCTAGGTATCATGCCCTATATATCGGCGTCCATTATAGTTCAGTTAATGACTGCAATGGTCCCACATTTCGAACAGTTAAAAAAAGAAGGGGAGCAGGGTCGTAGAAAGATTAACCGGTATACTAGAATAGGCACAGTATTTCTGGCTACTTTACAGGCTTATGGCCTTTCTGTTGGCCTAGAAGGGTCCGGATTGGTAACCGAGCCAGGACTATTTTTTAGAGTAACTTGTATAATCACACTGGTGGGAGGCACAATGTTTCTCATGTGGTTGGGTGAGCAAATTACATCTAGAGGAATTGGGAATGGCATTTCGTTGATAATCTTTGTCGGAATTATCGCTGAGGTCCCAGCAGCTCTTGCTAGGTTTTTTGCTCAGGGTAGATCAGGTTCAGTAAGTCCTCTTGCAATCATAGCTGTATTGCTAGTTATAATCGCTACTATTACATTTGTGGTATTTATGGAAAGAGCATTAAGGAAGATCCACATTCAATACCCCAGAAGACAAGTCGGGATGAAGGTGTATGATGGGGGAGCATCTAATTTACCGGTCAAAGTTAACCCAGCAGGCGTTATCCCGGCTATTTTCGCATCTTCATTACTTCTTCTTCCAACAACAGTCAGTACATTTTCTGGAACGCAAACCAGTTCAATTATGTCTACGGTCCTAGCCTATTTTGGCCCCGGGCAACCGCTTTATTTATTATTCTATACCGCGATGATTGCTTTTTTTGCATACTTTTATACATTTAACGTGTCGTTTAAGCCTGATGAAGTGGCAGATAATTTAAAGAATCAGAATGGCTTTATTCCCGGTATCAGACCCGGAAAAAAAACCGCAGAGTATCTCGAGTATGTAGTTAATCGTATTTTGGTTTTAGGGTCGGCCTATCTGGCAGCTGTTTGCCTTTTACCAGAAATTCTCCGAGCGCAATTGGCCATCCCGTTTTATTTTGGAGGGACCTCAGTTTTGATTGTTGTTTCGGTAACTATGGACACCATTCAACAGGTTCAGAGTCATCTTCTTGCTCACCAGTATGAGGGCCTAATTGAAAAATCTCAGCTTCGGGGTAAACGACGTTCGAATAAGGCTCCGCAGAGACGATGAACATAATTCTTCTTGGACCACCTGGAGCTGGTAAAGGGACTCAATCAAGAAGATTGATGGATAGATACAATTTAAGACAGTTATCTACCGGAGACATGCTTAGAGATGCAAGATCCTTTGGTACAGAAGTAGGTGAGCTTGTGTCCGCAAGTATGGACGCCGGAGAATTTGTTACCGATGACATCGTAATAAGTCTAATTGAGCATGAGATTTCGGGGTCTTCAAAGGGAGGTTTTATTTTTGATGGTTTTCCGCGGACCTTAGGACAAGCAAGCGCGTTGGATAACCTCTTAAAGAGAACTAAAAATTGTTTGGATGCTGTTATAGAGATTCAAGTGAACGATGGTGATTTGGTGCAACGGATCACGGGGCGTTACTCTTGTTCTAAGTGTGGCGAAGTTTATCATGAGACAGATAGTCCTTTTGATCAGAGCGATAAATGTAAAAAATGCGACTCTAGTAACCTTATTAAGCGAGCGGACGATAATGCCAGCAGTCTTAGTATACGTTTAATGGAGTATTATAAGAAGACTTCGCCTTTAATTGGTTACTATTATGCAAAAGGAATTTTGAGTTCGGTTAATGGACTTTTAGATATTGATATCGTTGAAAAAAATATAATAAAAATTTTGGAAAATTAAGTTAAACTCTACTTGACGGTGAGTTTAAAAGACCTTACTCAACCAATTCTGAATTGTTTTAAGTTTGGGCTAAATGTATTGCTTTAATGAAAAACAAATTTATGGGATAGTTTTACGAGAATAAACTATTTTATGTTGTGAAAAAAGGTTCTGATATTACGGAACCGCGACTTGAAAGGAATATCAAATTGGCTCGAATAGCTGGCGTTAATTTGCCCGATGGGAAAAGAGTTCCCATTTCTTTAACTTATATAACAGGTATAGGTGCTTCTTCAGCGAAAATAATCTGCGAGGCCTTAGGCCTTGACCAGTCGCGACGTATGAATGAGCTAACCGATAGTGAGATGTTACAGATACGTGAGTATATAGATGCAAACTTTGAGGTGGAAGGTGATCTTCGCCGAGGGGTGCAGTTGAATGTAAAACGTTTAATGGATTCTGGTTGCTATATAGGTTTACGACACCGTAGAAATTTACCTGTCCGGGGTCAACGAACTCATACGAATGCCCGTACTCGAAAAGGCCCTGCACGGGCCATAGCCGGCAAGAAGAAGTAGGGGAAAAACAATGGCAAGAGAAAAAACTAAATCAAAGAAGAAGGTCCGTAAAAATATAGCGGCCGGAGTAGCGCATGTTAACTCTTCATTCAACAATACCAAAATTTTAATTTCAGACGCGCAAGGCAATGCAATTGCGTGGTCTTCTGCTGGGACAGTAGGTTTTAAAGGTTCAAGGAAGTCGACACCTTACGCCGCTCAAATGGCAGCCGAGGATGCTGGTCAAAAGGCACAGGAGCATGGCGTTAGAACGCTAGAGGTTGAAGTGCAAGGCCCTGGATCGGGTCGAGAGAGTGCCTTGAGGGCACTGGCGACTCTTGGTTTTCAGATCTCGTCAATCAGAGATGTTACTCCAATGGCACATAATGGTTGTAGGCCACCGAAGCGTCGACGCGTATAATTTTTAACAACTCAGTATGCTCCCGAAAGCATATTTGAGGTATTACTTTAACCTCGGGCGTCTATGTTTTTTGGACATAAAGCATAGACTAGTATGGAGGCACAAATATGATCCATAAGAATTGGCAAGAACTTATCAAACCAGGTCAGCTTGATGTAAAGCATGGCAGCGACCCACAGAAAAAGGCCACAATAATTGTGGAACCTCTAGAGCGTGGATTCGGGTTGACTATGGGTAACGCCTTAAGGCGAGTGCTCATGAGTAGTTTGCAGGGTAGTGCTATAACTGCGGTGCAAATTGATAATGTTCTTCATGAGTTTTCCTCTGTTGCAGGGGTAAGAGAGGATGTAACTGACATAGTTTTGAATCTAAAAGGTGTATCGCTCCTTATGGAAGTTGAAGGCCCTAAGAGACTGGCTTTGTCTGTTAAGGGACCTTGTGTTGTTACAGCAGGTGATATTGTTGAGACAGCAGGTATCGAAATACTAAATAAAGATCATGTAATTTGTCAGTTAGATCAAGATGCTGAGCTCTCCATGGAGCTCACAGTAGATAGTGGGAATGGTTATGTTTCAGCTGAGCAGAATCGTTCTGCAGAAGCAGCAATCGGGTTGATTCCTATTGATGCAATCTTCTCCCCTGTAAAAAAAGTTAGCTATGATGTCCAACCTACTAGAGAAGGTCAGGTATTAGATTATGATAAGTTAACCTTAACGGTAGAGACGGACGGATCTGTTACTCCTGATGATGCGGTGGCATTTGCAGCAAGAATATTGCAAGACCAACTTTCAGTCTTTGTTAACTTTGACGAACCAGAGAGTGAAAATACGCAAAATGACGAAGATCAATTAGAGTTTAATCCTTTGTTGCTTAAAAAAGTTGATGAGCTAGAGCTCTCCGTCAGGTCAGCTAATTGTCTGAAAAATGATAATATAGTGTATATTGGAGACTTGATTCAAAAAACCGAAGCAGAGATGCTAAGAACACCTAATTTCGGAAGAAAATCTTTAAATGAGATTAAAGAGGTTTTATCTGGAATGGCTCTACATCTTGGTATGGATATTATTGACTGGCCCCCAGAGAACATTGAAGAGCTAGCAAAGAGATTCGAGGATCATTTTTAGGAATATAAATACATTTAAACAAAAATGCCCACATTTGTGGGGAATATCGGGTAAGGTACCCCAAGGAGAGTATATCGGCACGCACCGGATACCGGACAAAGAAAAATGAAGAAGGAATATTATTATGCGTCACGCACGGGGATACCGCCGTTTAAATAGAACTCATGAGCATCGTAAAGCGTTGTTCAGTAATATGGCTGGCTCTTTAATAGAGCACGAGCAAATTAAAACAACTTTGCCTAAGGCAAAGGAGCTTCGGCCAGTCGTTGAGAAAA
>JAQBUS010000001.1 GCA_027623875.1 Pseudomonadota bacterium | reverse complement strand
TTATATTACTATATATTTAAAGTATGTGTAATATAGTTCTATGGAAAGAGTTTTTGTAAGCTGGCGTTCGTTCTTCTATAAAATTAATTTATCGGTCCTTTTCTCGGTATGAGTTCAGGCGCTAAATTAAACGGAAGTCCAATAACGGACTTAAATATTGGCGTAGGAAAAGAATATGTTTTTCAATTTTCCGACCAAGGTTTATTTAATAGCTTTAATTTCTTAAATTACGGAAGCCATGTAGTAACCAAGGGCTCCCTAAAGATAACTCTTTTGGCGACCAGTAGCGGTCCGCAAACTTTCACCTTCGAAAGTGATTATAATTCCGGAAACGTTACAGTTTCTGCTGATTGCGCAAAATGCTCAGGTAGCTCCACTTACGTTAGAGAATACTTAAGGAGTAACGATTCGATAACAGCTTTAAATGCGTATTTGTATTTAAAATCTTGTTCCTATTTGGTTTCCGCTTCAATAGTTGACCCAGTGATATCAAATTTAGGTCAGGTGGAGTCTTCCGAAAGTTGCGGCAGTTCGACCTACAACATATATGCAATTGATTATTGTTGCACGCCGGTTCCCTCAACGACTATTCCAACTCCCACCAAAACCTCCATACCTCCTTATTATGCGATAGAATGGACGGCGGATGTTTCTTGCGTTTTGGGAGTGGAATCTTATTCCAATATATCGGGCCCTTCACCTTGGAAAATTCCAGATGATCCCTTCGACCAGGGCGGTTGCCAAAAGTGGAACGACTTGCCTAGTGGATGCGAGGAATGGGTTTACCAAGGAAACAATAAAATAAGCTTTGTTAGGGCTCATTTGACATGCGTGAACGGAGTAGGAAATAGCCAAGTTCTTCCTGACAGTTACTTTGTTGACCCGTCTCTACCTTCTAGCGATAAAGGATTCCTAGGTTCGTCGTGTGCGCCAACCCCAACTCCCACGCCAGCTTTCAACTACCACACCATTTTAGAAGTTGCAAGTTCTCCAAGGCAATGGGGAAATCACTTTTTTATAGGTTCCAGTGAAAAGGTATCTAGCCCAAACTCTTCCGATTTAACGAATAGAGTATTCTATAAGTTAACGGACAAGGGTTACCTAATGGAGAGAAACCTCACAGTTAAGGAAGGTTCTCAAAATGTTAGCGGAAAACTCGTTAGTTACACTTCCTATGTTCAAGGGGATGATAAAAACGTTTATGATTACGCTGAAGTTATCGACTACTCCAAGCCGGCTCCAGTCTCTACTCCTACTCCTACAAATTCTCTTTTAATTAAAGACGTTAGTCTGGTCTCTAAAATATACGAAGTAAAAGTAAAAAACACTTCGGCTGGATTTAATAACGAAAATGCCGCCGAGATTAATTGGCAGTACTGGTTTAATGACCTACCAAAGGCCGTTTACGGAGGTTCCGCCAACTGGTGGAGCGGAGTGCCAGATTCCGGGCTGCCAAAGCTTACGGTGATTGACTATGGCCAAAGATTAAAAGTTAGATTTCCTTCGGGGAGTTCCTCTGTTTCGTTCTCTCAATCAAATAACGTGGTGGAAAATAGCAAATTCGAAGTGCTGAAAATATCCTCTATAATCGCTCCGGATTCGACATCAATCTACAAGGATGCAGTTTTTAACGTTGATTATGATTTTAGCTCCATGTATCCCTTTGGAATTAAATACTCCTTTAGTCCGACGCAATCAATGATCAGTAGCGCTTACTCAAGCGTTACCACTCCAATAGTAAAAGAAGAAAGAATAACAATTATAGAGCCCCACCCGACAACAGTTGATACTAGTTTGTTCAAGAAGTCTTATGGGGTTGACAAAACACTAGGCCATGGTAATCCTACCGATTATTTAATCGAGGGGTTCTTTAACAAGATTTTTTAATAAATGGATACTGCAGCATTATTTGTTTCTGGGCATCCGACCACCATTTCTCTTGGCGGAGGAGTTACCGACAATGCAAACGGTTGGTATAATTACGGTGGAGACAAAAACGGTAAAGCTTATTGGAGATATGATATAGGGCAGGGAAATAACAGTGCTACTTTATTTATATATTGGAACGGTTCTGTCTGGAAGCTAGAGGACAGCCTTTCAGGTCAAGGCTCCATAGGAATTCTTGGAGTAGATGGGAACACTACAAACGCTACAATTCCCAGTAGTTCAGGAAACACAAGTACCCTAGATTGGGAAACTACAGCCAATGTTAACTTTACGGTTACTGCGCAAGTTGCTCGTCTTGTTCGTTATGAAAATTGTGTCAATCAAGGATACTTAACTTCTCCAGTTAACTCTTCAACAACTCTTTATTTTGATATAAACAGGAATCCCGCCCAATATGGACCGATTACCAATGGCATTTGGCTAAAAGGCGTTGACGATTCTTGGTGGGGTAATTCTGCAGTAAATGTAATAGGTAAATGTTTTGAGATTGATTTAGTGGACTGGTCTGACCAGATGCTTATTAGAGGCAAAATAGAAGATGGAAATAATACTTCTTACTCCTGGGATTACGGACAAAGCTGTCAAGATTGTGTTGTTACGCCCACCGTAACTATAACGCCTTGGCAAGTAATGAAGAAGAGGTCGCTGCTTTTCGAAAATGGCGGATGCGATCCTTCAAATATTTTAGAGAGCTCTATCGAATACATATTACCAATTGAATTTCATAGCACCTTAAACGAGGGAGATTGGGTAAAAACTATTGGTGGTTTTTGTGTTCAAGTTTATACCGCAATATCAACTTCCGAACCTTCTAGGGTTTTCACTTCGGGGTGGACTGCCATCGGGCAGGATTGCGCGGCTTGCGCAGTAACCCCGACGGTTACATTAAGTCCCTCCGTGACCGTAACTTTCACTCCTGACCAAACTCCTACGGTTTCAGTTAGTCCGACTGTTACGAATTGGACAACGCCCACTCCATCCGTCAGCCCTACCGCATCTCCCACCGTTACAGTCACAAACTGGTCAACCCCCACCGTTTCAGTTAGTGCTACTCTTACGCCCGGCATTACGCCTACGGTTTCAGTTTCTCCGACAACTTCAATAACATGTACTCCTGAAAAGTGGTATAAGGTTACTCACGTTACCTGCACTGATTGCAGTGGAAATTCCGGCAGCTCTACAGGAATTTACTACAAATCCAAAACCGATATAGCTACAGGCGTAAACTCAGTTTATCGGACGTCATCTGATGATTGCATTGCAGTGACATCGAGCATTAGAAATGGAGGAGTTTCTGAACCCGACGCGTGTTTTGAGTCTATAGACCTGCCCGATCATGCGGACCTAACTTTTATGGGTAATTGTAACGATTGCGCTGCTCAGGTCTGCACTCCAACAGTTACAGCTTCTCCCACGCCGACTCCAGGCTGTATAGTCCTACAAAAGTGCGAAGATCCAGGAGTCATACTGTACTATGGAGATAAGACAAATGGCGACCTTTTAGACAATGATGTCATAAGGCCAATTGGCTCTACTGTCTGCTATAAGGTTGTAAGCATAATCTACGAAGGGTGTACTGCCGTAGCAGAGCTAGAGCCGGGTGAATACGAAAAAATATCATCCAGAGATTGTCTTGACGATAAATGCGTAACAACCCCAACCGTTTCAGTTTCTCCAACAAAGACGGAATCAATAACTTTAACGCTAACTCCTTACAATGCAATAAGAATTGAGTCCTGCTTCGCTGATTCAAGTGGGTCAAAGCAAACCTACGAACAATTAGATGGCACAAATGGAGACTTAAGTGTCGACGACGTAATCAAAGCCAACGCTAATGGAGTTTGCTATAAAGTTATAGCTTTATTCTCCGGGCAAGGCTTGTCAAACACTTTACTCACTAGCGAGTATACTAAAATCGCTGGAGGTTGCAGCGATTCGTCTTGTGCGACCCCAACAGTTACAGTTTCGCCGACCTCGACCGCTTCAGTATCTCTAACAGCGACAGTTTCGCCTACTTCGACCCCTTCGGTATCTTTAACGAGTACAGTCTCCTTAACTCCAACGGTAACTTTTACTTGCACGGGCTGTAGCACGGATTCGTTTTGCGTTTCCGGCACCTCAACTCTTGCTGATGGCACTTATACTATTGATGCTTCATTGGGAATCTTAGGATGTCAACCTATTTGGAAGCATTCCAGCGGAAACTATCATTTATGGTTTGGGGAAGAATCCTCAACCTCCGGAGGCTGGTGGATTACTGACGCTCCTAATTATAATTTCCCTAGTGGCACTAGCGCCGGAACGACTCATGCTTATTCACTAGAGCAATCCCCCAAAGGTTGCCCTGAAGATGCGGATTGGGGTGGCAGTGTTTCAGTTTATAACTGGGCCTGCACTCCTACAGTTTCAGTTTCTCTAACCCTAACTCCAGATACGCCGACGATTTCAGTAACCTTAACTCCGTTTACACCTACTCTGTCAGTTAGTCCTACGTCCTCAGTTAGCCCAACATCAACCCCCAGTAAAACTCCAACGCCTCAGGAGACGCCAACTCCAAGCGTGTCAGAAACTCCAAGTGCTTCGCCTAGTCCCTCACCCAGTCCTTCGCCCTCACCTAGCCCTAGTGTATCACTAACCCCCACCTTAACACCGCAAGACCTTCTTTATGTTGGATTTTATTTAAACAGGTGTAGCGACGGAGCTCAAATAGGTTGGTACAAGAAGAGTCCTAGGCCTGCCGGAGTGGTCAGTGGAGCTGTTTTTTCGATTACTCACGCCCCAGAGGTCTGTTATACGGTCGTGGATGATATTAGGCTTTATCAACCTACATCGGTTTTGAATTCTTCTGCTGTAGGAGCTTTTCATTCACATTGCAATGGTTGTAATACTCCGACGGTTACATTAAGCCCCACCCCGACTTTAACTTTTACTCCGTTTACTCCTACCCCCACTCTCACGGCCTCGGTTAGTCCTTCGGTTTCGGTTAGTCCTTCGGCTTCGGTTAGTCCTTCGGTTAGCCCTTCGGTTAGCCCTTCGGTTAGCCCTTCGGTTAGCCCTTCGGCTTCGGTTAGTCCTTCGGTTACTCCTTCGGTCAGCCCTTCGGCTTCGGTTAGTCCTTCGGTTACTCCTTCGGTCAGCCCTTCGGCTTCGGTTAGTCCTTCGGTTTCGGTTAGTCCTTCGGCTTCGGTTAGTCCTACGGTTACGTTTACAGATTGGACGACGCCCACTCCTTCCGTAAGTTTAACTGCGTCCGTATCCGTGACCGTAACTTTCACTTCTAACCAAACTCCTACGGTTTCAGTTAGTCCAACTCTTACGAACTGGACGACTCCGACCCCATCCGTTAGTCCTACGGCTTCGGTCAGCCCTTCGGCTTCGGTTAGTCCTTCGGTTAGTCCTTCGGCTTCGGTTAGTCCTTCGGCTTCGGTTAGTCCTTCGGTTAGTCCTTCGGTTAGTCCTTCGGCTTCGGTTAGCCCTTCGGCTTCGGTTAGCCCTTCGGCTTCAGTTAGCCCTTCGGCAAGTCCTTCGGTTAGCCCTTCGGCTTCGGTTAGCCCTTCGGCTTCGGTTAGCCCTTCGGCAAGTCCTTCACCCTCACCTTCGTCCAGCCCCTCACCTAGTCCTTCAGCTTCACCTAGCGCAACCCTAACGCCAAAGGAAACTAAGTACTGCATGCCCTTCGTGGCTTTAGACGCATTTCCCACTAGTCAATCTGATTTCAAAGACAAACTAAACGGTACTGTCGGACACTGCAAACTAGGAACCCGCTACGAAGAAGAGGCAGATGAGGACAAAAAATGCAATAAAGAATCAAAAAAGGCTTATTGGTATAAAGCTAACTTCGCAAGTGACGTACCAACGGAAGAAGCCGCTCCTGATTTTCCTGAGTCGCTCTCTGAGCAAAGGGACAAGGTAGCATTAACATCAACAAATGAATTCAACTATATAGATGTTTCCGCTTTTCAATGGTGTCCATATAAAACATACGAATCCAATTTTAACGAAGAAGGGGAGAAGCACTGGCTTTGGCTCACTTCTACTTTAGACGGGGGAATGAATTTTGGTTTTAGTCAAGATGGGACTTTTGGATTTGCTGAGAAAGGTAAGGAAGTAACGCCGACAGGTGACGGCTATAATAAGTTTAAATTCACCATTCCTCAGAAGACAGGTGAGGTGGTTCTTTCTGGAGCAGATGACATAAGTGTTGTTGCTGCACAGACAGTGCTCGTGGAAGATACTGTGGGAGAATGGGGTAAACAAAGTTGTCCAAACTATAAAGATGGTGGAAAGTACGATATCATAGTAGGCATAATTGGAAATAAAGAATCTGGAGAATCTGAAAAATTCTCGCTCTGGGGAGCTGCCGCTTACCTGCTTCCAACCTCCAGAGATAGATTAAAGCCCTCAACATGCAGTGACTTTAGTGTTACTAATTGGCGCGACAAACCCGACGAATGTCCAATCTGCGAGTACGAACTACTTTTATTTTGGCCAACGTTTTTTCAAGTTTTAGATGATCAACAGGCAGCATCAAATCGGTACCAAACCAAGCTTAATAAACTTAGATATGATAGTCATTCCGCAAAAGTCGAAGAGAAACATTTGAATGATTCAGTTTATCCTTTTAAGGCGTCTTCGATACCATCCCTTCAAGACCTTGATTCAGTTTTTGACCCTTACTCATTCAAAGAGAATTTCGCTGAACACGGAAAAGATATTAGCGAGCAATATTGGGCTACATATGGAGAAGGCGGCAGTAATTACCAAGAGGGTGGGTTCAATACATCTGGCGAAGACCTTGGAAATGGAGTTGCAGTCATTCCTTTAAAATTCGATCCCAGTGACCCTATCAGTTTGACTAGTCAATCAAAATTTAACATAAATGGCAAAGGTGGAGACGGCGCTGACATGTGGAATCCTGGCAGATACTTAGATGATCCCGAAGGGGATCGTGATGGAAATGGCGATGAATACCTACACACAAATGATGGTCACAGCTACGATATTGGACCAAACACAGTGCCTTGGAGTTGGTTTAAATATTGACATTTTTAAATTAATATGTTAGAATTACTAACATGCCTTCCAAGAGTCCCAGAAAAAAGTCAGATTTCCAATTGGTCATAGAAAGATTACTAGTCTTTCCCTCTGACAATTCGACAAAAGAAGCTAGAAGCTTCTGGAGTAGGGAGAATAAATTCTTCACAAAGCTTTACAAAAGATTTCCAGATTATAACTTCTGGCATAAAGTTTCCTTTAATGAGGCGTATGGAAATTACGGAAAAAAACTTTCAAAGACTGGAAAGCTTCCAACTTTTGCTCTGTTCTTTAATAAAGATAGCGACTATTGGATTAATTCCCTAGATAAGAAGTGGAAAGAATTTCACTGGAAGCCTAAAAAGCTCAAAACATTTAAGCCAAAGAACGACGTTGTTGAAAAAAACACCCAAAAAATAAAAAAGAGATCAATAAGAGATTTTTTGAGTTGACTTCTATGTCGTCTTGGTTTATGATACTTGTATGGCTAAAGAACCTTCTGCATCTAAACAGCAAATAGAAAAATTCCTTAACGACAAGGATAATGTAAAATATCATTATAACAATCATGAGGATTTTCATTACAAGATACCGACTGGCAGTTTGAATTTAGACTTGGCCCTAAATGGAGGGTTCACTCCCGGGGCTCATAGATTTACCGGTGTAAATGAGGGAGGGAAGACTAGCTGCGCCTTAACGGTGGCAAAACACTTCCAAGACCACTTTAAGGGGGGAGGGATGGTTGTATACGTCAAAAGCGAAGGTAGGCTATCTCCTGAGCTCTTAAACAGGTGTGGTGTAAATACCGATCCAGAAAGTTTTTTCAAGTTCGACTGTAATGTATACGAAAAAGTTTTTGAACTTATTAGAGAATTAATACACAATAACTCTGAAAAGAAAAAGTATTTATTTATTATTGACAGCATGGATGCATTATGCAGGGTAAACGATTTCAATAAACCGTTCGAAGAGAGCGAGCAAGTAGCTGGCGGAGCCCTAATAACATCTGTTTTCTTAAAGAAGGTGATTCTCCCCTTGACGAAAATGGGACACATGCTCATATTGACCTCTCAAGTAAGAATTGAGGTTGCTACAAATCCTTACGCCTCAAGAGGTGGCCCAAAAGTAAAGCAGGCGGGTGGAAATGCAGTAAAGCATTACGCAAATTTCATATGCGAATTCGAGGAGAGGTACACTGGAGATATAATGTTCACGAATCCCTCGGCAACCAGAATAGATGACAAGGGCGACCCAATAGGTCATTATTGCAAAATTCGTTTCCGCAAAAGCGTTAATGAAAAAACTGGCGCTCAAGTAAGATATCCAATTAAGTATGGTAGAAAAAACGGAGAGTCCGTTTGGGTAGAAAGAGAGATAATAGACTTAATGAAGGCCTGGGGTTACATCGAACAGAAAGGCCCTTGGCTATCTATTGACGAAGAAATGATAAACAAGCTATCCAAGAAAGGCATAGAATGCCCAGATAAATTCCAAGGAGAGCAAAAACTATTGGATTTCTTAGAAGGTAATAGAAAAATGAAAGACTTTCTTTATAATTATGTAAAAGAAGAAATTATAAAATTAAATTAGCATGACTGCCAAATCAAGAAAGAGTAAAAAAAGCCCTAGGCAATCCATTAAATCCAGCAAGGAGATAGTGAACGAAATTGTCGAGGCTGACTTTTCCGACATTCCAGAAGAGATTCCTCCATTTAAGTCTAAGGGTAAAAACCGAGGCAAAAATGGTCAAGATGTATTAATAATGCACTGGAACGGAAGATTTGGAAATCGCATGCATACATATGCTTACGCACACGAGAGAGCTAAGATGTTTAATGGAACTCTGTATCTCCCTTCGGAGTGGGAGGGGGACCAATTATTCAACTTGAATCATAAGGTAATTTATGACGACGAATTAAGATTACACATTAATCAGTCCACAAAACCATTTGATGAAATAGACTATAGAATGACTAAAATTAATGAGTTTAGCTCTAGAAGTGACTTTGACTTCAAGTATGTAAATGCAGATAATCCAAATGAAAACTACACCGACTTTGGTCAAGACGTCTGCATAGATAGTGTCAGTGCTTACCACACTAGTATATTTGAAAAAATGAAAATCTCAGATGTTCATAGTTTGTATGAATTTAAAGATGAGGTTAAAAATCTAGACGTCTATAAAAGACTGGAGGACAAGCAGGGCACTTACGATATAGCTCACCTAAGGAGAGACGACATTTCAGACGTAAACTATAAAGATAACGGAGGTTATTCTGTGGTAGCTGAAAGCTCATACTTAAAGGCTTTTGAAAAGTACGGTTATGATTCGAAGGAAATTGAATGGACTACTGACGATAGAACTGGAAATTGGATTAAAGAAAAGCATCAATACAAAAGGGGTGGATGGCACTATCCAGTAGGTTCGGAAGTTGTTCCCGATATTATATTTGATTGGCTCCCGGACTTTCTTAGGTTATATTTCGCCAGAAGTATTTTTAGGGCTAACTCATCTTTCAGCTGGTGGGCTTGCAACTTGGCAAAAGGAAGGGAAACTCCTCCTAAAATCTTTGCTCCTAGATTAGACAAGAGAGTCTTATACGCAAGGGAAGAAACCTTCAAACAGGAGGCTGATTTTGACTTTGAGGAAGGCAATCATCCTCACTGGCTTTGCGTTGCCGGAGAAGATCAATGTACGGATATAGTTTTCAGCGATGAGTAGTAGCCCTTTTCCAGTTTTTTACGAAAAGCTAAAAGATGGATCTAATAAAAAGATCATTAGTTTTTCGATTTATGGCGAAAAGCCCTTGTATTATCTTGGGGCAGAATTAAACATTAAAGAAGCTAAGGAGATCTATCCGGGATGGATATGTCGATTTTACTGTACAAAAGATGTTCCTAATCTAGAGAAGCTTAAAGAGTTGGATTGTGAAGTTATCGTGCCAGACCTCCCCTCTCCTCCAATATATTGGCGCATCTTAGCTTGCGATGACCCTAATGTTGATGTTTGCATACAAAGAGATTCCGACTCGGTTGTGAACTCTCGCGAGAAAGTTGCTGTTGATGAATGGATAAACTCAGACAAAACCTTACACTTCATGCATGATTGCTCACAAGGTCATTTTCATAAAATCATGGCTGGCATGTGGGGCATTAAAAAGACGGATAAGTTTGATTTTACTGAAGAATTAATTTCCTTCTTTAAAAGTAAAAACTACGCTTCAATAGATCAAGACAACCTTGAAGGTGGCTGGG
The DNA here is from genome assembly GCA_027623875.1 of Pseudomonadota bacterium. Lineage (GTDB taxonomy): Bacteria > Pseudomonadota > Alphaproteobacteria > Rhodobacterales > Rhodobacteraceae. Next base: position 39,069 of record JAQBUS010000001.1, on the reverse strand, counting down.
GTTCTGGTAGGGCAACGTATTTTGACGACCAAAACTTCCTAAGTGAGATTATGTACAACTGTTTCTCTGATGACTATATGGAGCACGGTCAAGAGAATGATTTTCCGCCTCACGAGCCCCTTAAGTATGGAGGTTTTGTTGGGGACAGAGTTTTTGCTTCTGAGGTATTAGTTGATGATAACTTCTTGGATAAAGACGAAATATTCATTCAGTCGCACCTTTCTATCGACGATCAAATGCCGCTTAACGGAATGATTCGCCATCTCCACGAGACAGGCAAGAAGATAATTTTTGCGGTTAGAGAGTCAAATTTGAATCTAATTAAGTATTGCCTTTCTGATTTGGATAATTTAGAATTTAAGATTTTAGTTGGCGATGAAGATGGAGTGGATTCCTACGCCAAAGATTACGACTTGAGTAAAACGAGCCTTCTTGCGCTAGGCAACTACGGAAGGCAGATTCATAATGTAAGTGATTTAATAGACAAATGCTACATACAGGCAAATTTACCAGTCGAATACAAAAGCATTAAGTTCTGCATCCCTGAAGGCACTGGAGGTAATACTCAATTAAAAGCTCAAGAACTAGAAGTCCTAAATAGATATAAATCCAATCTACTTCCAGCTGAAGCTATAGAAGATACTGGTCAAAAAGTTAATCCCCCTGATTCAAAGGAAGGTTTTGCAGATTTCGTCTTAGATGAGAATGGAGAAGTAAACTTAGATAAAATTCTACAAAGGCCTAAGAGCACTCATGGTTTCCTCATAGATGGACTAAGGGAATTAAGCGAAAAATACATCAAACCAAATTCAACAATTATTGAAATAGGTTGCTATATGGGTGAATCTACAGAGATATTTCTGCAAACTGGAAATGTAGATAAAATATACTGTATAGATCCTTGGGAAAACGATTATGATTCTTCGGATGAAAGTTCTTACAAAGCTCCAATGGAGTTTGTTGAGAAGTCTTTTGATGACAGGGTTGGCAGGTTTGGGGATAAGGTTGTAAAGTTGAAAATGACTGCGGAAAGAGCCTTTGAGTTAATTCCTGACGATTCCGTCGATTTAGTTTACTTGGATGGAGAACATACTTATGAAGCTAACGAAAGATATTTAAACCTTTACAACCCCAAACTAAAATGCGATGGTTATATGTGCGGTCATGACTGGGGCTTCGGAGAGCTCGGAGGAACCGGGCGTTCCCAAACGGAAGCTATAAGAAGATTCTTCAAGTCAGAGCCTATAGATATTTTCCAAGACAATAGTTGGGTATATAAAAAAAAGGTCAAAGACAGCAACGAACTTCCGTTCAATAAAGCTTATTGTATAAATCTTGACAAAAGGCCCGATAGGTGGGAAAGCGTCAAAGGTTCCTGTGTTGCTAAAAGTATTGACGTGGATAGGTTCTCTGCGTCTACAATCCGTCCTGAACTCATGGAATTTGTTCCAGCCATTAAACCTACTTACACTAGGCCGGACATTGGAGACACTTTAACTCTTAGTAATAGTGAATACGGGGTCATACTAAGTAATATTGCAATTTGGAAAAAAATCGTCGAAGAGAATATAGAAACAACTTTAATCCTTGAGGATGATGTAGTCTTTAATGATGATGCCGTTGAGAGAATTTCTAAATCTTGGAGTCAACTCCCTGAGGATTGGGACTTAGTTCAAATTGCCGCGCACTCTGGTGGAGATAGCGTCAATGACCATTTTGGAAAATTTACAGCTACTTGGTTTATAGGTAACTGGGCTTACGCATTAAACCTTAAGGGGGCTAATAAGATGATGGAGATAGTTAGAAGCAAGGGAGTTAGTGGACCCCTTGATAATTTTATTGGAGATCAAAAAAACGAATTGAACATTTATTATTACCTCGACATGCCGGGAACGCAAGGTTCTAGGGAGGTATTTGGATCAAACATTCAACATTGTGGAGATGGCAACCATCATTTTGATGACCCTATATCATGAAAATAGCTTTTCACGTAAACGAATTAAATGTTAGAGGTTCGGAAGGAGCAACTTTCAAATACGCTCACTTCAACGAGAAACTCCTAAATAATAAATCCTATATTTTGGCGGGGCCGCTTAATACTGGCAAAGGGGACCACAGGGGAACTCTCTATGAGCATCCACTAGCTCAAGAATATTTTGGCAGCCGCTTCCCAGTTTACCGCTACAATAGCTGGGCAGAAGCAGAAGCCTTTCTTAAGGGGGAGGAAATCGACATGCTTTATATGCAAAAAGCTGGGGGCAATGATGGTTTATTTTCCAAAGACATAAAAACTTGCGTCCATAGTGTTTTTCAAATTTGCGATCCACATGGAGATGTTTATGCTTATATATCAGAATGGTTGAGCAAGACGATGGACGGAGGCAAGCATCCCTTCGTTCCATATATAGTCACCCTACCAGATGTAAGCGAAAACCTTAGAGAAGAATTAGGAATCCCTCCTGACGCAGTAGTACTTGGTAGGACTGGTGGGCCTGAAACATTTGATTTAGAGTTTGTGCATAATGCAATTAAACAGGTTTTAAATGAAAGAGACGACATATACTTCCTTTTTTTATATACATATGAATTCATGGAAGAGCACTCAAGAGTAAAACACTTTCCAGCGACAATGGATAAAGAATGGATTTCTAAATTTATAAATACTTGTGACGGAATGATCCATGCGAGAGGTCAGGGGGAATCATTTGGTTTGTCTGTTGCAGAGTTTTCAATTAAAAACAAACCCATCATAACGTGGAACGGAAGTGGAGATAGGGCACATATAAATATGCTTGGAGATAAAGGTTTGTATTATGGAGATCAAAAAGAAGCGAAAGACATAATGTTAAATTTTACTCCGCAGCCAGAAAAAAACTGGGACGCATACTCCGAACATTTTTCCCCAGAAAACTCCATGAATAAATTTAAGGAAGTTTTCATAAATGGTTAGAGTAAAGTTTGTAGGTAATTTTTGGAGCGACTTAGATTATTTAGCCAAAAGAGTCGAGTCTAACTGGGGAGACCCAAAACAATATAATATAGAGCTGGTTACTGATGATTCTTATGACTATTTAATAGTTATTAATGGTTGTGAGGACATGAAGCGTAGTCCCAGAGAAAAAAACATAGGCTTAACAATGGAGCCTGACTGGAGTCCCAACGTAGACCACTCAATTAAAGACCACTGCTTCCTAACAATCACTTCAAACAAAAACATTCAAGGTGACGGCGTAAAACACATGCCAATCTTCATGTTTTATGAGGACTCTATAGATGTTAATGTTACTTGTGATAGATTTAAATATGATTTTAATTTTGACAAACCAAAAAAACTCTCCGTAATATTCAGCAACTGGAACAATCAAGACTCCAATCATAACTATTACTGGAGAGAAACGCTTGTTAAAAATATATTAGATTCTGATTTAGATATAGATATATATGGAAAAAACTGGAACATATCAGATTCTCGATACAAAGGTTTTGTAAAGGATAAGATAGAAGCGTTGAAAGATTATGAATATAGTATAGCTATAGAAAATTCTTCAGAAGATTATTACGTAAGCGAAAAACTCTTTGATTGTTTTTTGAATAATACAGTGCCTATTTACTATGGATGTCATAAAATAAAAGAAATTTACGACGAGCGCTCTTATATACTGTTTGATCCAAAAGCTCCAGATGCAATTAATGCTTTAAAAAATATAGTTGAAGTTGATAATAAACAGTATAAAGATTATATTCTTGAATCTAAAGCTAGATATTTTACAGATTATAATTTTTTACACTATATAAGAAAAATATTATGAAATTTTTAATTACTGGAATCACGGGTTTTGCTGGGCCCCACCTAGCAAACTTACTGCATAAGAACGGACATGAGATCCACGGCCTTATTAGAAGAACTAACGGAATGGAGGCTGACATTTTAGATGTCGTTTCTGATGAAGTTTATAATTCTATAAATTTTCACTATTCCGATTTAGGGAACTATAGAGTGCTTAGGAATATTTTTGAGAAAAATTCTTTCGACGGGGTGTTTCATTTAGCTGCCCAATCCCATCCTCCCTCAAGTTTTGCGGACCCCCTTGGAACTTTTGATGACAATATCATAGGAAGTGCAAACTTAATTCAAGTAATCCAAGATCACCAACCAGACTGCAAGCTCATGTTTTGCTCAACTTCAGAGGTGTACGGAAACGAAGGGATGGATGGAAGAAAGATACACTGGGGAGACAAAATGTTTCCAGCGAACCCCTATGGAGCGTCTAAGGCGGCCACAGATCTCTACCTCCAAGAGAGAATGGAGAACGGTTTTGTCAAGGGGTTCATTACAAGAGCTTTTTCACATACCGGACCAAGAAGAGGAAAGAACTTCTCAATATCGTCAGACGCCTATCAGATAGCTAGAATGATGAAGGGGCTTCAAGACCCCACCCTTTCCATAGGAAACCTAAATAGCATAAGGGTAGTAATGGACGCAAGGGATACTGTTAGGGCTTATTATTTAGCCATGATCCACCCCGAGGTTAATAATCACGTGTTCAATGTTTGTGGAGATGTTCCTAGAAAAATGCAGTTCTTTACCGATAAGCTTATTGAACTATCTGGACTTAAAAATGTTGAGCAAAAAATAAATGAAAAGTTTTGGAGGCCCCATGACATTCATTATCAACATGGAGATTCCACCAACCTTATTGAGCTTACTGGATTTAAGGAAGAATATGATATAGATAAAACCTTAGAGGACTTATTAAATTATTGGTTAGAAAAAATTCAATGAAAAACTTAATAGTAGACCCGCAAAACAACATTACTTTTTTGGCGAAAGTTTTCGACAACTTTGATTATTGGTCTCCAGGAGGGCTAAATGTAGTAAATTCATTAAACGGTGATGGTTTGCTTAAAACTTACGGCATTGAAGGGATTTACGATTCAAAAAAATTAGATGACTCTTATGATAACGTTTTTATATGTTATGAAGTTGATAGTGCCAATAGATATGGTTATTGCCAAATTTGGGAAAAAGATCAAGATGCTGTTATTCAAGATAAAAAGAATCATATTTCCCATATTTACGACATACTCTCCAATCTTAAATATAATAAACTATTCTTTTTTGACGCTGCAGACAAACCTCTCACAAAAAAAGGCGAGGATTTTTTAATTGAAAATAATTTTCATTATGATTTAATATTTAAAAGAGAGTACAGAAGAACTCATATGCAAGAGTATTCCCCAAAAGTCAAACCATTCCCCTTTTTAGCTTTTGGTCAAATAAATCCCGTTTGGGTTTTACTGAACGATACCCTGAAGGCTGAACCTGAAATCAATAAATGCTTCTGGGCGGGAGCTCATTTAAATTTCAATCGTTCTGGACACGAGGACGAGTGGGTTAATCGTCAATCCATGATTCGAGATATTTATTCTTCTGAGTTGAATTTGAATACGGGAAATCTTTTAAGTGAGTATAGTGGTTTAAATTTTGAAGATTACATAAAAACTCTTTCTAATCATAAATTTTGCTTGCACTTGAATGGTACTGGGAATTTATGCAGAAGATTCTTTGAAGGTTTATACTCGAATTCTTTATTAATGATTCAAAATATGGATGTGATTTTCCCGTTCGAATCTGGAGATTGGTTTTCTGAGGATTGCACTTTTCAATTTGCTGAAGAGTTCGTTCGCAAACTTAACATCCTTTCGAAAGATGAACGATTGTATGAAAAATGCCTCGCCAAACAAAGTTACATAAAAAATAAATACTACAAGAAGGAATGGATCAAGTCTTACATATTAAATGAAAATTAATATCATAGGCTGTGGAATATCCGGAATAACTTCCGCCTTAATACTCAAGGAGCAGAATCATGATGTTGAGATTTTTGACGTCAGAGATCATATTGGTGGAAACTGTTATGACGAAAAACAAGAAGGTGTAACCGTCCATAAATATGGCTCCCATATATTTCATACAAATGATGAAGAAGCTTGGAATTTTGTAAATCGATATTCAAAGTTTAATGATTACAAACATAAAGTCCGCGCAAATACAAAATATGGATTAATATCAATTCCATACAATAAAAAAACTACAGAACAAATCGGTAGAGAGTTAACCTCTAAAGAAATTCAAGATTTAATTTTCAAACAATATTCAGAAAGACACTGGGGCATCCCCTGGGAAGAGCTTCCCAAATCAATATCAGGTAGACTGCCAAACAAGCGCAACAATTATGATGAACATTATTTTTCGGAAGAATATCAGGGCATTCCAGTAAATGGCTACACTGAAATGTTTAAAAATATGCTTAATGGTGTAAAGGTTAATCTTGGGGTGTCAAAAACGGAATATAAAAAATTAAAATGCGACAAAATGATTTACACTGGAAAGCCTGATGAATTTTTTAATTTTTCGTTTGGAAAACTTCCATATCGCTCATTAAGATTCGAACATTGCAAAAGAAGGCGAGATGATAAATTTTCTTTCGAAAAGGGTGCGGTAATTAACGAATGTAATACAAAAAAATACAATCGCACTTCGGATAATGGAATATTTTTAAATGAAACCAACTCTAAGTACACTGTATTTACACGAGATTACCCCGAAGAGCACGACGAAACAAATGATCCTATATACCCAAAGAACTTCGGGTGGGGTCAAATTATTTATGAAAAATATAAAAAAGCAATACTATCAGAAAATAATGTTTTATTTCTCGGCAGACTAGCAAGCTATAAATATTTAGATATGTGGATGGCGATCAAACAAGTAATGATTAAATTAAAATGAAATACGATTATTTAATAAAAGATATACCCAATATTAACAAATATTGCTTAGAGTACATCTTTGAAGATTTAAAATTAAAACGTAAAGAAAATACATTGTGGCTTGAGTTTGGAGTGGCAAGCGGTAGGACAATTAATTATTTTTCAAAATTCACAACGGAAATAGTATATGGCTTTGACAGCTTCGAGGGTTTGCCCGACAAGTGGAGGGATGGTTTTGAAAGAGGCTCATTCAGCAATTACGGTAAAACTCCCGATGTCAATTATAACGTAAAATTAATCAAAGGTCTTTTTGAGGAAACCTTGAATCCTTTTTTGTGTTCCGTAAAAGAAAAGGTTAGCTTCTTACATATCGACTCCGATCTGTACAGCTCTGCAAAATACATCCTTAATGCCTTAACCAAAACTGGTAGGTTGGAGAAAAACTGCATTATTGTTTTTGATGAGTTAGTTAATTTTCCAAATTTTGACGGAGATTCATCAGAACTTAGATCATTGCACGAATGGACTACTGAAAATCCAAACATAAAATGGGAATGGATAGGGATGAACGGTACTGTTGGAATGGAAAATCCAGAGTATCACAATGAACAATGCTGCTTGCGAATAACCGACAACTAAATCGTCAACAAAAGCGCATCAGCTACAAAGGAATTTTTTAATTTGAAAAAAGTATGCATAATCAATCAGCCAGAGGGTTTGGGTGATATTTTATACCTTCAAAAAATCGGCTACTTCTTCCAGGAGCAAGGTTATGAAATATATTGGCCCGTTAACCCTTTTTATTGCGATTACATAGGGGACTACCTTAATAATTTTAATTATTTTTGCAATAAAAACTTTCAGGATCCTTCTGAGGAACATTTTATCGACATGGGCTTAACTAAAGATATCTTTGAATTGTACCTCGAATACTCCGGCCCTAGAGGTGAAATTTATAGTGGGATTTCGGGTGGTATTGATTTAAAAATAGTCCCTTTAAACCATTTAGGTTCTATTCGTCCGGCCAATCCAGAGATTATGGACAATCCTGGCACCATGCAAAAAAGAAAGTATGCTTTTGTTGGTGTGTCTGATAGTGACTGGCCTGATTATTTGCACATTAATCGCAACACAGACAAAGAAAATGATTTATATTATAATGTTTTAGGTTTGAAAGATAACGAGGATTACGGCTTAGTTAATATTTTCTTAGGTACTCCCCCATCCTGCACTTCCACCCTTTCTATTATTTTGGATGATTTTCTGGGAAGCGACTCCAGTAAGAACGGCTTAAGACATATATCGCTAGACTTCATCGAAGGCTTTACTCTTTTTGACTGGATGAAGGTTATTGAAAATGCTAAAGAAATTTGGATGGAAGGTTCAGCAATCACTTGGATTTGTGAAAAATTAAACTTAAAGGCGGAGAAGCTGGTTTTGTACCAGCGAAACGGAAATTACAACGCAGAAATGCATAATCTTTTTTCTCACCCCTGGCTCGCTCCCAGTCACGGCCCGAGTGTGGGTTTTCCTGAACAATCGTTCTCGCCAATACCCTTATTGAAAAAATAACAATATGAAAAAAGTAATCTCTTATAGTTTATTCAATCCAAATTGCGGAAATTTTGATAAGTCGGAAATAAGAATAAAAACTTACACGCAAGGGGTTTGGGACAACCTAAAACTTATTCAAGAGATAATGCCTGATTGGAAAATGAGAGTATACCACAACAACTCCATAGATTTTAGCTTGCTGCCGGAAGAAAATTCCTTCCTTGAGTACGAGTTGGTCGACAAGAATGACGATAATTATATGTTTTGGAGGTTTTATGCTTGGGACGATCCAGAAATAGATATTCTTTTATCTAGAGACTTGGATGATAGAATTAATTTTTATGACTTTCAAATCGTTAAAATCTTCGAATCAAGCCCCTCATCCTTTTGTTCCGTTAGGTGTCACGAACAACATGACGTTCCCATCTTGGGGGGGATGTGGAGCTCAAGGCCTCGTGATTTCACTTTCTCCATGCTTGATTTATTACTAAAGTGGAAGAGTGAAAAAAATTCTTCTGAAAATTATATGTCTGATCAATATTTTTTAGCTAATTGCGTTTGGCCGCTAGTTTCTGAAAAATGCATTAGCTTTGGCTTTTATGGAGATCGGTTCGCCTCAGGGAAACACGTCTACCTTCCCCTTGATAAATCTGCGCCTCATCAAACAGAAGCTCATTTAGGCTGTACATATGGTCCACAGGTAACAGACCACTCAAGGACTGACTCAAAATACGAAGAGCATCCATTTGCAGCTTCTGATGAGTTTTATTCTAAATTAAAAAATTTAGATTTAGAAATTGAGCAGATTAATGAAAAGTTTTTTCTAGAACTTGGCAAAGGATTAATTCCAGAACAAATAAATAAATAAATAAATAAAATGATTGAAAACAAATTGAGCGGACTAAGCAAGCAAGAATTCATTGGCGCCTGGGGAACCACAGGTTTTATTGAGGATTTCTCCGCCTATAAAGCGGAACATAAAGATCAGATTATCTCTGAACTCTCCAAGCATTATAACTCAGAGAGCAGCTGCTTAGAGATAGGTTGCGGATCGGGCATGTGGACAAGAGAATTTTTAGCTCCAAATTTTGGCCGAGTTGTAGCTCTGGATATTCTTCCTAGAGAGACTATCAATTTACTAAAGGATCCCCCTATTAATGTAAAGTATATAGAACTTGGAGATAGGGATTACAACTGCACGGGGGTAGAAGACAATTCTGTAGATTTTGTTTTTTCTTTTGGGGTTTTTTGTCATTTTCCAAATTCTGGACTTCAGACATATATAAATTCCATATACGATAAACTAAAGCCTGGCGGTACGGGATTAATTATGTTTGCTGATTTTCATCGGCATTTCAAATATTCTTCTCGGCATTTTGATAATGAAAAATCTTTAATGAGTGATTGTGATCTTCAGGATAAATACCGAGAAACTGAAGTTTTCGGTGGTTGGTATTGGAATGACATGGAAACCATTGGTAAAATTTTCAGAAACAGCCCCTTTAACTTGTACCAAGACATCACACCGGACGGTTTCCGTGATTGTTTAATGTTTCTTTCAAAATGAAAACTATATTTGTAACTGGCTGTGCGGGCTTATTGGGTAACCATTACTCTAGATTTTTACTAAACAAAGGATATAGAGTCATTGGTATAGACAATCTTTTTGGGGGGTATTTAGATTATACACCCAATCATGAAAAATTTTCATTTCATCATTTGTCTCTGGATGAAGATCACGAAAGATTGAAAGATTTATTTAAAAAACATAAACCTTATGCGGTGTATCACTTTGCCGCTTATGCAGCCGAAGGGTTGTCACCGTTCGTAAGGCGCTTCAATTACCAAAACAATATCATATCCTCGGTCAATGTTATAAATAATTGTGTTGAATTTGATTGTAAATTAATTTTCACTTCCACTATGGCTGTATATGGTTGCAGCGTCCCGCCTTTTACGGAAGACCTCACTCCCACACCCTGTGACCCCTATGGCATAGCTAAATACGCTGTAGAAATGGACATTAAACAAGCCGGCGTTCAATTTGGACTAAGATATAACATCATCCGCCCGCATAACGTTTTGGGTATTTATCAAAACATTTGGGATAAATATAGAAATGTCATTGGAATCTTTATTCGTAGGACTTTAGATAGAGAACCCATATTAGTATATGGAGATGGTGAGCAGACTAGAGCTTTTTCAGATATCGACTATTACATGGAGCCTTTCTACCAATTGATCGATGGTCATGACGAAGAAATTTTTAATATTGGAGCTGACAAACACTGGTCGCTTAATGAGGTGGCTGAAATCGTAAGAAAAACGGGGGAGAAGTATGGATACTCAAATACAATTGAGCATGCAGAGGCCAGGCTCGAGGTAAAGGATGCATACTGCAATCACGATAAGGCTAAGAATTTCTTGAGCTTTAAAGATGAAACCAACTTAGACTCCTTAGTGGATAAAATGTTTAATTGGGCGAAAGATCAACCCAAGAGAGAGCTTAAAACCATGAACTACGAGATAAACAAAGGAATATATTCTTATTGGAGGTGAAAATGAAAAATGTAATTTTATTTAGAACATGCAACGCGGAGCTTGAGAGTCCTCTTTTTAAAGACGCAAGGCCTTCTTACTTTTCTAAAGTTAGGAATTTTGACCTCTTAGTTTCTAATGTTTTTGAAGAGCTTGACAACGCTGAATTCCATGTTGTTTTTGATGGAGATGATTGTGATTATTTAACACATATAGAATCTTTTTCTTTTGTCAAACTTCATAGAGTCAATTTCAAAAACAATCACAACAGCTTAATGCATTGTTTATCTTTAGCTTCAGACCTTTCTTTTGACAGCGTATATTTTGTGGAAGATGATTATTCTCACAAAAAAGGAGCTGGTAAAATACTAGTTGAAGGCTTGGCGGCATTTGGTTTGATCACTCTCTACGATCATCCGGACAGATATACTCGCGAAGATGACATAACTAAGGGTAAAGAGGAAATTCAATTAACCGAATCCTCTCACTGGAGAACCTCAGAGTCTACAACTTGCACTTGGGCCTGCACTAAATTGATTTTTGAAAAAATAAAAGAATACGCCATTAGTTTCGGCTTAATGGATAGAGATTTTTTCAGATTTTTATATACCGATTTAAATATCAGGCTTTGGGTGCCTATTCCCGGTTACTCAAGTCATCTTCACGAACCTTATCAATCCCCCCTTGTGAATTGGGAGCGAATTAACGAAGACCTATCTTTAACGGAAATTTGCGACAAATATAAGACGGATAAGGGTACAAATTTTTTCGATCATCACTGCGGAGGGGGTCATTTATACTCTGAGGTGTATTCCTATTTTCTTGATCCTCTTAGGCATGACTCTATAAAAATATTTGAACTTGGCATAGCAAAAGGGGCTTCCCTTTTGGCTTTTGCTGATTACTTTTCAAATGCAAAAATAGTTGGTTTAGATATTAATCCTGACATCGTTAATAGAAATTTAAAACTTGGAGTCGAAGGTGGCGGATGGGAATTAATTAAAGATCTCGGCAGAATAGACCTTCGTGAAGGCAATCAATCGGATGAAAATGTTTTGCTTGATATTTGTCAAGATTATGATAATGAATTTGACATCATTATTGATGACGGCAGTCATGCAACCAAAGATCAGCTTAAATCTTTCGATGTTTTATATAAACATGTCAAATCAAATGGATTTTACATAATAGAAGACGTTCATTGTGACGCCCTTAAAGACGATGGCTTTCTTAATATATTTGTTGAAAATATAAAGAAAAACAGAATTGATGATTCAAAATTTTGTGGCATATTTTACACCAATCCAGATAGCTTAACCATTATTTTACAAAAAAAAGATGCTAACATTGAGCCAGCCAACAAGGCAATTACGGTGGAGGAGGCTGACAAGATGAACATAGTACAAATAGGATGCAACGACTGCGATCTTCTTGATTCCGTAAAAGATTTCATCATAAACAATGCTTCAGAGATAGAATTAGCTATACTAGTTGATCCAAATTCAACAAAGATTGCAAATTGTGTCAGTGTTTATGAGGGCGTAGATGTTAACATTGAGCTAGTCAACAAGGCAATTACGGTGGAGGAGGCTGACAAGTTAACTCTTTATTTTAGCCCTAAAGAAACCAATGGGCAACATACATCTGTCAACAGACAACACTTGCTAGACCACAACCATCTCGAAGATGATGTCGAGAGTTTTGATGCTCCGGCTATTAATATCAACCGACTTCTCGAAGAATATAATCTAGAAGTAATAGATAGATTGTATATTGACACTGAAGGGTACGATATAGATATCTTAAGGAGCGTGGATTTTAGTAAATATAAAATTAAATATATACAATTTGAATCTGAGCATAGCGATGGAGCCTTTAGTGGGGTTACCGCTAAATTAAAAAGCTTCATGGATGAACTGTCAAACCTTGGGTATATATTCTTAGACTCACCTCCCGGCGAATGCATTGCCTGTATTCCTGATTCTTAATAATGAGTTCTAAATTAAAAGATGTAACTCTTGCAACAATTGATGGGGTGGACCCCAATATTTGCACAAAGCTTCTTCGGGTCTGCATGGGTGAAATAGACTTTGACCAAGTTAAATTAATTTCTTTTGAAAAGCCTAATGAGTCCTTGGATGGTATAGAATATGTGGAAGTTGAAAAGTTCAATCACAACATCCACCAACAAGGAAGGGGGAACAATGGATACAATGAATTTATTGTTAATGAATTATATAAATTTATCGATACTGATTATGTTCTTATAGTTCAAACCGATGGCTTTGTCCATCATCCCGAGCTTTGGACGAACGAGTTTTTGGACTATGATTATATAGGCGCCGTTTGGCCCGACTTCATCCTTCAGGGGTCTCAGTGGTTGGAGCCGGAAGTTACTTCTAGTATACCTAACTTTGTCGGCAATGGGGGATTCTCCCTTAGGAGTAGAAAAATCTTAGAGCTTGCTGCTCAGTGCCCTAAGGAATTAATAGGTCCCGAAGACGTATACTATTGCTTAAATAATTATGAATATTTTATTAGTCATGGAATAAAATACGCGCCCATAGAGCTTGCTAATAAATTCTCCAAGGATGATTGGGGGCAAGTTCGCCATGATTGTTTTGGTTTTCACGGCAACAAGGATTACATTGGATCTTGTGTAATATAACATTATGAATAGTAAAATTAATTTATCTTTTATTGGCGTAGATAATGGCGCTTCATTAATAATGGACGCTTCAAGAGTTAGGGATAATTCTTACATTTTATCGATGGGTCTTAGAGATGACTTTTCTTTTGACGGGGAAATGCTAAAACTAAATGACACCGTTAAGGTTGTTGGCTTCGACCCTACCGAGGTCTCTAGGGACACATACAATAGGTTGAAGGATTTGCCTCATATGCAAAATAGGTTTATTTACGAAGAGAAAGCTGTTGTAGGTTCAAGCCTTAAAAAAGTTAATTTTGGTGGTCCCGCAATCTCCGCATTATGCGTGGATCAAAATAACCCCAAGTTTGATGCTGTTAATATTCATGATGTATTAGAAAAATACCCAAATACCTCTGTTTTAAAAATGGACATAGAGGGTAGCGAGTTTGAAATTTTTGAATCCCTGTCTAACTTAAATGTTGATCAACTTCTCGTTGGATGGCATCACTGGTTGGCTAGCTCGAAATACTCAGGGAATCATTGGGAATATGATTGTGATTACACTGCAGAAGATACTGTAAAATATATCAAAAAAATACAATCTTTTGGTTATGAATTAATTCATGTCGTAGCTACAGAAGAATTTTATAATTGGTTTCCGAATTGGGAAGGCAGTTTAGTTAATTACCCAGCAAAAGCGTATCAATCTCATAAATCTTTAGCTTCGGAAAGATATCTTTTTGGAGACTCTGATAGTTTCATTTGTAATCCCGCATGCCAAGAACTCATTGATAAAAAAATTCTTGAAACGGCCTTCATTAGAAGCGACTTAATTGCAAGTTCGCCATGATTGTTTTGGTTTTCATGGTAACAGAGATTACATTAACCAGTTAATTTCGCAATAACTGTGAAGTTTAAAACTCTAACTGGCGCCACTCGTAGTGTTTCTAATATTAAAAAGAAATTAATAAAATGGAACAAGAAAAGCCGAAGCAAGTTCCAATACAGAGTTAAAAAATTCCTTGAGCCATATTGGGATAATCACATTGTTTTTGAAGAGTTCCCCATTGTCGGAACTAGAATGTCTTTAGATTTCTACAACGCCAACAAGAAAATAGCAGTAGAAGTTCAAGGCGGTCAACATACCAAATACGTGCCACACTTTCACGGTGGCTACAAAAATAATTTCATAGCGCAGCTCAATAGAGATCAAAAAAAATTAGATTTCTGTAGGCTTAACGACATTACTTTAGTAGAAATTTACGAAAAAGACGAAATAAACGAAAAGCTCTTTGGAAAATATGGTGTTGACCTTTAGTATATAGTGTAATATAGCATATGAAAGATATAAACCCAGAGAACTTGGAGGAGTTTCAAATTCCAGAAAGCTTCCTTCAGGAACTGTTCGAGCTAACAGGGGAATCAGAAAACAACAGAGGCTTTCTTCTTGTCTGTGTCGGCCAGGATGGGCGACCATTTATTTATTCCAAATCAGCCTCTGCAGTAATAGAATTAGGCATAAGAAAAGCGATGGAAGAGTTCTTAGACGAGTCTCAGAATCATGACAGTTTAGATTATCTTTCCGAAGATAGTGAATAAATAGATTGACTACTCCACTTTTTTGTGGTAAGATAGTTTAATATGCGCTTATACGATTTAGAACAAGAAAGAGTTGTCCTTGCGGGGGTTTTGGCTCACCAAGATTATTTCATGGCTGAAATAGAGCCTTTTATAAATGAAGGAGACTTTTATTCAAAAGAGTCTATCACTTATAAAACAATCTTCTTGAGGATGAAGGCTTTATTAGATGAGGGTAAGAAATTAGATATAGCTCTACTATCTCACCATATAAAATCGGCCAACTTAACATTTAAGGATGTAGATTCAGTTGGGTTTCTTGATGGCTTAGGCATTCTTTCTGAGCATTTAGACGAAGCCGGCTTCAAGAACGCGGTTGACGTTATAAAGCTACTTACATTAAGGAGGAAGATGTCTGACGCTGGTGGTCAAATATCAAAAGAGATGGAAACCCTTGACTCTTCTGCTTCTTTTGATGAGATACTTGAGAAATGCGATGAGGCTTATAATTCAAAAATAGAATTATTCGAGAACTCCTCTGGCAATGCCACAAATCTATTCTCAATAATTGGTGACTTAGTCAACGAAAGAGCTCAAGATAGGTCTATATTTAAGGATGACGGAGTAATGGGTCCTCATAAAAGCGTTAATAGACTGTGTGGATCACTAACCAAGCCCGGAAACATAACGATTGTCTGCGCAGGTTCCGGAGTGGGCAAGACTCAATTTACTACTCATTATTGTATGTGCATTGCTGGTAGAGAAAAAATACCTATACTGCATTTAGATAACGGAGAAATGACGGAGGAGGAGATAGCCTTCAGGATGTGCGCTTCATATTCTGGAGTTCCTCTACACTTAATTGAAAGCGGGGAATGGTTTGACAGTTCAAACAGCAGAATGAGAGTGGAATCTACTCTTAAAAAAATGGATAATAATGAAATTAGATATGATTATTACAATGTAGGAGGTAAGAATATCGATGAAATCCTAACTTACATTAGAAGGTACTACCATAATAAAATAAAAAGAGGCAATCCATTAATAATTAATTTTGACTATATAAAATCCAGCTTTGAGTTGACTAGTAAATTCAAATCAGAATTTCAAATCATAGGGGAGCTTGTTGACAAATTCAAAAAGTTAATACAGCGAGACATTGTATTTAACGGAAGACCAATGATCTCGTTGGTAACAAGCATTCAATCAAACAGAATCGGAACGGTTGGTAATCGTAGGTCTGAGAATGTTGTGGACGATGAGAGCGTTATATCCCTAAGTCACAGAGTTAAGCAGTTCTGCTCTCACATGTTAATACTAAGACACAAGACAATGGATGAACTACAGAATGATCCTGTATATTGCGGTAGACATTTGATGAAAATTGAAAAGGCTAGATCCTACGGGGCTGATTTTGCAAGAGCGGAAAATTTAGTTGAAATGCCAGATGGAACCCATCAAAGAAACCATATAAATTTCGAATTTGACAATTTCAAAATCATAGATAGGGGTGACTTAGTTGATTTAGTCGGAGAGGGTGAATCCATTAACGAGCTAGAGGGGTCTTCCGGCGAAGACGATCTTCCCATATGAACAATATAGATATAAAGGAAGCCTTAACTTCTCTAGGGTACAACCTCCTAGATAGGGGAGACTATTGGCAGTCAACAGCTGTTTATAGAAATGGCGACAACCCAACGGCATTGCAAATATATAAAGATACCGGAGTCTGGAGAGATTATGTAGCTGGGGAATCCTTCATGCCTTTTAAAGCTTTAATTGAAAAATCTTTAGGAACTACAAAGCCTGCTGATTTAGATAAATATCTTTCAGGAGTAAGCTCGCTCCCCGGATCCTCAATCAAGAAGGATTTGGAAGCTATTCCTAAAATCGAAAAAACATTTTCCCTTGAAGATGTCGATAATCTCCTTCCTCATTATGCATTTTACAATAAGAAGGGAATTAGCAATGAAACCTTAAAATTATTTAAAGCGGGGATGAGTACCGGTGGATCGATGTACCAAAGGTTTGTGTTCCCTATTTACAATAAAAATTCTAGAGTTCATGGTTTGGCAGGTAGGGACATGTCGAATATCAAGGATCGTCCTAAGTGGAAGCATATGGGTAAAAAGGTGTACTGGATATATCCATTACATATCAAGGATGAGTCTGGAGAAAGAGCGACAATGTCCTCAATCATGGACTCTGGAGAGGTTATCTTAGTGGAAAGCATTGGAGACATGTTGTCATTATTTGAAAATGGAATAAAAAACGTTCTAGTTACATTTGGTTTGGATATTTCTTCAGAGTTATTGATCAATCTAATAGGGTTAAATTTAAAAAAGATTACATTGTCATTTAATAATGACTTTAATAATCAGGAAAATAGAGGTAGAAACGCCTGCGTCAAAAACTATTTAAAATTATTATCTCACTTCAATCAAGAAAGCGTATCCATTTGCCTTCCTACTAAAAACGATTTCGGAGAGATGACTGAATCTGAAATTTCGGACTGGCAAATTAAAAAGGAAAACAATTACAGAAATCACGAAAAACTATGTCAAGTAGTTCTTGAGTCGGCTAAGGATTTATATATTAATAAAAAATTATCTAATAACATTCACAAGAATGTGAAAAAACTACCCTGCTATGAGTGAAAACGTAAGACTGTCTGCAAGCCGCATAGGGACCGCTAAAAAGTGTTCTTGGTCGTATTGGTGCAAGTACCACCTCAAGATGCCTGATAAGTCGAATGACGGCGCCTCCCGGGGCACTGTGTGTCATAATATATTCGAATACCTGGGTAAGGATAGGCATAAAAAGCATTTTGAATCTATAATTAAAAATGGAACGGTAGAATCCTCAAAAGCTGTACATAAATTAGTTAAAATCCAAGCCTCAAGGCAAGATCCTCCGGTAGATAGCAAGGATAACTTAGATCTCATGGATGAATTCATCGTGAGAGGTCTTCGTTATGATTTTTTCGGAGAAGAATCTAAAAACCTTGACGAGGGTTTGTCTGAGCAGGTTTTTGACTTAAAAGTTGATGACGGAGGCTTGTCCTATCACATCTATGGTTTTATAGATAAGTTATTTATCTATGATAAAGGTAAAAAAGCTGTTGTTAGAGATTTTAAAACTAGTAAGAAAAAATATACCGGATCAGAGATAACAGACAACCTTCAAAATCTGTTGTATTGTTTGGCTGTTAAAAAATTATATCCAAATTGCGAAGAATTTTCCACAGAATTTCTATTTTTAAACTTTGACATGTCTCGGGACATGCTTGGTCACGAAGGGGAGGGAGTAATGAAGCTCGAACCTATGTCTCACGATGAAATCGACGGTTTCGAATACCAACTTAATGAGATACAAGAGTATTTAAATTCCTTTGGCGAGGATGAGGCTACCGGTAATTTTGCCGCCGACATGCCCTTTCCTTCAGACGGAACTTTTGGTGGTCCACTTTCTTGCGGTTTTGCCAAGTACCCAAATCAACTAAAGAAAGATGGGACGAAAATGTGGCACTGTCCCTTTAAGTTTGCCTTTGAATACTGGGCTCTTAAGGGTAAAAACGGCAATACCGTCAAAACTGTGCACGACGAAGAGGAGCATACATTAATTCCTAATGAAAAAGAAGGGGAGTATCTGGAAAAGTTATCCTACAAAGGCTGTCCTAGGCACTCCTTAAAAAAAGATTTAGATTTGTAGTTTTTACGTGTATATATATGTATGATCGATCACATTCTAGAATCATTCATAAAAGGGTTAGGTAATGCCTAAGTTCATAGAACTTTTCTTATTGGTTTACTTTAAAATAAAAGAGGTAAAAGATGCCCCCTTTTTCGAATGAAGCTTTAAGTGGTAGAAAAATAGTCGGAGTATGCACTTCAATCAATGAGGAGATTCTTTTATTAAAAAGGAACGAACTGGAATGTGTAAAGTTTCCGGGCTATTGGTCTGTAGTCACCGGGGATGTGGAGGCTGGGGAGAGCCCATTCCATGCGGCCTCCAGGGAACTTTTTGAGGAGACAGAGTTTGAGACTAATAGTTGGAATCTAAAATATCTATACAATTGGTACGATGACAGATTTGATTTTGTATTTTATTTGTATAAACACACTTTGAGTGAAAAAATAAATCCAGTTATAGATCTCGAGCATACTGACTATAAATATATAAAGAAAAACGAGCTGGATTCAATTTCTCCTATGGATTTAATATTAAAAAAGAATTTAAAGTCTTTTATTTAACGTTTTCCTTCGTATATACACGAGAGATTTAGATATTTCTCTCAAGAAGTGTATATACTTATATGATAATAGACGAGTATATATTCATAGGTATAGGAGCTTGTTTTTCAATAATAGGGTACTTCCTCAAGAGGGAAAATAAACGTCTTGAAGGAATGGAAAAGTTGATTAATGAAATAAATGTCACTCTAGCTAAAAATGAGGTGAGAGACTTTGAGCGTCACACAACCATAGAGAAAAGGCTTGAGGATCGTCGTATGGACGTTCGAAAGATATACGATGTAATTCAACAAAATAAAAAATAGTTCTCGCTTGGCTCTATGAATCTCATAATAGACTCTAGCTTGTGTGAGCCTCCTAGTGAAATTTCTTGCTTTAGAGATGTAACTTTATACGGAAAAGTTTTTATTTTTGATGATATTTTATTAAAATGCGAAACGGGTACTCGCAGCATTTACTGGAAATGGCTTAAAGCTCATGGAGCTCATGATTTTATTTCGGAACTTATACATGGCCACGAAAAAGAATACGGCTTCACTATGGGTGGTAAAAAATCTAATCTAAAAATAGACAGAATCGATGCTTTCAATTTAAACTTTATTATATCAAGTATTAATTGTTTAAGGAAATGAAAAAAGCTATAGAAATCATCACAGAGTTAAGCGTTAAGGTTAAAAAACAAGAAAAGGAAATAGACAAATTATTAAAAATGATTGATTTTTTAAAAAACAAAGTTAAAGAAAAAAGTTGACATTTATAATTTTTTATTATATAATATAATTGATAACTTGTGTAAATACAATAGTCATGAAAAATAAAAAATTAAAAAAACTCTCTTTAATTAATTTAATAATGGGGTACGCAACGATGTCCCTATTTTTATTTTTAATATTATTAAACCTTAACTCATTCAAGCCTACCGAGGAAGTCGTAGTTATTACGATGGATCCTGTTAACGCTGACTACATTGATTTGTTCGACGGAACAGTTGAAGATGACGTTGTAAAACTAAGGGAAGAGCGTCCAGTCGATGTTGACCCTGAAGGCAGGGAAATAGTTTATGTTGATCGTGAATTTGTCAGGGATTTTGACGTCGGGTTGAATCACGGTGATAATTTACTAATCAACAATAGGTTAGATACTTCCTTAATAGTAGATCGAGTAGCTTCAGTTAACAGGCATATTATTCATGAAAAAAACTTTGAAGATCGCGGAAGATTCCTTAATAATAATGTTCTACATGGCGGCATTAATGATTCCGTATATGTTGATAATGACAGCTTATCTATTAATAATGGAAATGGTTTTAGAGTTGGGCTTAATGAAAATATTGACGCTGGAATTCTAGATCGTAGATTATATAATTTAAAAAAAGAAAATAATACTGAAAGCGCTTTAGTGATTGAAGATGAGTATGGTTTAGACGGGGATGAGGCTAACCTACTCAACATGTCCCTAGATGAAGGCGAGAGCGAGCTAGGAGATATACTCGCAGATTTTGAAGGGGGGAATCCAGGAAGTGATGGACGGGGCGTGGATAAAGGAAAACTTTATGCCTATAATTACCCAAGTCAGGGAGTTGGCGCTGGAATTGGTAACGCTGGAGTTGGTGCGGCGGCTGGTTTTGCTGGCATTGGTGCTGGAATCGGAGAGGCTGTACTGGACGGTAAGGCGGTTCCTGCGCTTGGAGGCATTGGTTCGTATTCCTCAGTCAAGCCGACCGTTGCGACCGGCCTAGATAGTGACGGAGATGGAGTTTCCGACTCTTTGGAAAGTTATTTTAGAACTAACCCGAAATCTAACGATACGGATAAAGATGGCATTAGTGACTCTGAGGAAATTCGCGGCCTATCAAACCCCTTAGTGGCCAGCAGTAAACCTGGTTCTCCCGCGCCTGGAGGGGATGAGGATGAAGATGGGGTACCTTCGTCTCTGGAATCCTTATATGGATTAAGCCCTACAAACGAAGATACTGATGGTGATGGATTTAATGATGGTGAAGAGCTTGTGGCTCTGACTAACCCTAGGGATCCGAATAGTAATCCTGGAGAATCTGGCGGTCCTGCATTATCTTTGGCTCCGGGTGTTGCTGGTGGAGTTGCTGGGTTAGTTAATGGCGCTGGTGCTGGTGTAGCTGCTGGACTAATGCCAAACAAAGTAGAACACCCATTAGGTTTAGGGGTGGAATGTGAAGGTTGCAAGGATGAAGGCTGTTCTGATTGCGTAAGTTTGGGAGGGGGTAAGGGTCTCGACAAAGGAGCTTATTGGAAAGAGCTTCCTGTAGATGGAAACCTCTTCATCATGATGTATGTTGATGAGAGCGGCTCAATCCTCTCTACCCGCAAAGCTCTTGTGGAAATGCGTGACGGAATAATGAAGGAAGCTCTTTTACCTTATTACATGAACGACGAGAATTTATATAACCGTCGTGTTCAAGTGGTTGGTTCTAAGGAAATCGGTACTCCGGGTATCGCTGAAGATGGTGAACGTTCACTTGAGTTTTTTGCTGCTGCGGCAAAGAAGAAAAATGTACTTGCGCTTGCTTTTCAGGATGAAGGGGCGCCGTCCTATCATTTACCCAACTTCAACAAGAATCCCGAGAAGCACTACTTGAACGACTTAGGCGTACTGCGTAACCGGCTTGACGACTTTGGCGGAGTGTATCGTGGGGTCATGTTTCAAGTGGATCGAGGTAAGACTTTTGCAAAGTCGTTTAAGGAGTTCGTGGAAAGCGCTTGGCAGGGTGAGAACTACCTATCTGGCAAAGGTCACAGCCTTAAGCCGTTTTACTGGCAGGAAAATCGTCATCATATCCGTAATCATGATGGCATTGTATTTAGTGATGAATATCACGTTCAATCAGATTCAAACCCACAATACTATTTAGATTTAATATTCAAAGCTTCTAAAAAAATAGGTTTAGATTTAAATGTTTATGCTGGAGGTCTCAAGGATGGTAAAAATATTAAAAATTAGTACTCCTAAAAAAGTTCTTCGCAGATAAGGTTTTAAGTAAAATACCTTGACATATGTTGCTTATTATGGTAATATATAGTCATGCAACCTTTATTTAAGTCTCATTATAGCGTGGGGAAAAGCATCCTCACTCTCACTCCTCCCGGGGCGACCAAGGAGGGATCTTCGGATTCTATTTTTGAAATAGCTCAAGAAGAAGATCTCAAGACTGTGATCCTAGTAGAGGACGCTCCAATTGGCTTCTTGGAAGCTAAGAACAATTCGGAGAGTTTAGGTATTCAGCTAATCTTTGGATTGAGATTTGAGATTTCGTCTCTTTCAAAATCAGAGAAAGGGGACGACTCTATACATAAAATAATTATCTTCTCAAAGGATGACGAAGGCTGCACTCTTTTAAATAAAATTTACAGCAAAATTAATTGCGAGTTCAATGGGATTGGGAATTGCAAATTGCTAAAAGATTTATGGAGCGAGGATCATCTCAAATTAGCCGTGCCCTTTTATGATTCCTTCTTGCATCGCAACAGCTTGACTTTCGGAAACTGCATTCCAGATTTCTCTTTTTGTAGTCCAACTTTTTTTATTGAAGATAACGGTTTGCCGTTTGATAATCTTCTTAAATCTAAAGTTTTAAAATTTTGCGATGAAAATGGTTTTTTAAACGAAGAAGCTAAAACGATTTATTATAAATCCCGAAAAGATGTCGAAGCGTTTCAGACTTATAAATGCATATGCAATCGTTCCTTTGGAAGGAAGCGCTCTTTATCAAATCCCGGCTTAGATCATTTAGGTAGTAGAGAATTTTGTATTGAAAGTTGGAAGGAGTATGTAAATGAATAATCACTTATTAAGATTTGATAAAAATAAAAATTACGTCATATTTGACTACGAAACCTGTGGTTTAAATCTGGCGTCGCTAAACAACAAACCTTGGCAGTTAGCTTATTTAGTAATAAAAAACGACGAAATAATAGAGAAGAATGATTTTTATTTAAAATGGGACAGTCTTCCAATATCTGACGACGCAAAAAGGATCACAGGCTTTAAAGAAAGTGTTTATAAAAAAAGAGCGGTAGACCCTCTGAGGGTTTTAGAGGACTTTGACAAGTATCTTTATGATGATAGCTTCTACGTGGTTGGTCATAATATAATTGGGTTTGACGTTTATATACATAATATCCACAGAATATTATGCGGGAAGAGTTCTGACTATTCCTACATGGATAGAACTATAGATACAAACTGCCTAGCTAGAGCTAAGAAAGAAGGCATAGATCTTAACGGCTCAGATTTCTTATCTTGGCAATATAAACTTCAAAACTTCAGGAAAAAGGGTTTGAAAACCAGTTTGAAACAGTTATGCGTGGATTATAGTATAGATTTCGACGAGGGAAAACTTCACGATGCCCTTTATGATATATTTAAAAATTACCAAGTATTTAAAAAACTATTGTGGGAGGTAGAAGTTTAATATGAAAAGTTTCATTGAAGATTTTAAGGCTTATAATAATTGCGTTCCGCCGGGAGTTAGGCTTCCTGAGATTAAAATAGAAAAGAGGCACTACAAGGAATTGTCTACAAAAGAAGGTTGCTCTAATTTTGATTTTTTAAAACACTTATGCAAGAAAGGCTTAAAGGAAAAGGGGATTAATGAATTCTGTAATAAAAAGTTATACATTTCAAGGCTCAAGATGGAGCTTGACACACTTAACGATTTGGGCTTCGTTGATTATATTCTTCTCAACTGGGATATTCTTAATTATTGCCGTGAGAATGACATACCAGTTGGTCCGGGACGGGGTTCTGCGGCTGGTTCGTTAGTCCTTTTTCTAATTGGAGTTACTGATATTGATTCCGTTAGGTATGAATTATTTTTTGAGAGGTTTGTGTCTAAGAGTAGAGCTAAAAAAACCATTAAAGATGGGGTGACATATCTAGACGGCAGCTTGCTTGCTGACGTGGACAATGACATAGCTTATGAGCATAGGCAGAAAGTTATAGAATATATTGAACAGAAACACCCATCTAGAACTTGTAAAATATTAACGCTGAATACATTAAGTGGAAAACTATGCATTAAAGAATGCGGAAAGATAGTGGGAGAAAAAGCCGAACAGGATGTTAACGCTGTCAGCGATATGATTCCTAAAAAGTTTGGTAAAATCTCACCCCTGAGCGAAGCTTACGAGGAAAGTCCTAGATTCAAGGAGTGGGCTGACGAAAATGATTTTATCTATTTGATAGCTAAAAAAATAGAAGGTTTAAACAAAAACACAGGAGTTCATCCCTCTGGAATAGCTATCGCGTACCAAGAGATTTCGGAAATATGTCCAGTTCAATTAGCTAACGATGGATCTTTCGTAACTGGGTACGACATGAACTGGGTTTCGGAGCTTATGGTGAAATTTGATATCCTAGGTTTGAGGACTCTGAGTGTTATTTATGACGTTTGTAACGATTTAAATATTAATATTTATGATGTAGATTTGGACGATCCTGAAATATACAAACCTCTATCCAACGAATTTAGATGTCCTCAAGGATTATTTCAAATTGAAGCCGATACCAACTTTAGAGTTTGCAGGAAAGTTAAACCCAAGAGCTTGGAGGAGTTAAGTGCGGTGATAGCAATTGCCAGGCCTGGTGCGTTGGAGTTTTTGGATAGCTATTCGAGTTATATTGAATCTGGAGAACGTCAAAATATACATGATTTCTTTAACGATATACTTGATTATACCGGAGGGATACCCCTCTATCAGGAACAATTAATGAAGATGGCTGTCAAGGTAGGCTTCACACTTGATGAAGCTGAACAATTAAGAAGAATAGTTGGTAAGAAAAAAGTGGACCAGATGCCTGCTTGGAAAATTAAGATTGAGCAAAAAATTTCTGAAAACAAAATACCGGAAGACGTTGGAGATATCCTATGGAAGGTTGCTGAAGATAGTGCGAATTACTCGTTTAATAAGAGTCATTCAATAGCTTATGCAACTCTTTCAGCTTGGACAACTTACTTAAAATTCAAATATCCCCAGCAATTCTTCTTAAGCTTGTTAAAAATGACCAAGTTTGAACCGTCTCCTCAAGAGGAGATAAATAGCATAACTCAAGAACTTTCCTTCTTTGACATGAAATTGCTTCCTCCGGACCTAGGTTTATCAAATATGGACTTTTCGAAAGAGGGTTTCAATATAAGATTTGGTTTAAATAGTATTAAAGGTGTCAGTGAGAAGTCCTTAAACGCTTTGAGAAGTTTTAGGAAATCTAAAAATCCCAATAAGTTTGATATATTCGTTTCAGCTAAGCAGGCCGGACTCAACATTGGAATACTGTCGGCATTAATACAGGCTGGAGCTTTATCCTCCAAGGATTCAAGATCCCTAACCGTCCTAGAAGCTCAGTCTTTCAATTTATTAACTGATAGGGAGAAGCGAAACGTTATGATATTTGGCGAAAGGCACGAGTATAGGCTTTTGGACATTATAGCTGCTGCTAAAGAAGGCTTGATAGCTGACGATGGAAAATTATTAATGAAAGAGTCTAGATTTGAGACTTTTAGAAAAAAATATGTCAAATACAAGGGTATATACCTTCAAAATAAAAAGTTTGAGAAATTTGCTAGCTGGTATTTTGAGAAACAGTTATTAGGGTACAGTTACAGTTACAAATTAAAAAATGTATTCAAAGATAGTGGAGAGCTTTACGATTCCTTAAGGTATTATTCAATGCCTCAGGGAGATCGTGGTAAATTCATTGGAGTTGTTGAAGAGTCCTTTAGAAGCACTAGTAGAAATGGGAATAAGTATTTAAAATTGTTAATATCGGATGAGTATGGAAAGTACGGGGCGATGATGTGTGATAATAGGAGGGGCAGCAAGTTCTCAGAATACATAAACGCAGGAAATAAACCTCCAGAGAAGAACGATATAATCTCATTAACTGGAAGTAAAGGTGACGATATACTTTTTATTGATAATATTTCAAAATTGAATGAGAAAATATTCATGAAATTAAGTGACGTTGAATAACATGGAAGCTTTACCAAATTTCACTCCTAGAGTTCAGCAAGCTATTAAGTTAGCTAAAGAACAGGCGGCAAAATCCAAAAATAGCTCAGTTAAGCCTGTGCATTTATTACTTGGCATTTTTAAAGTTCAGAACTCCTTGTTAGCTGAAGCTGTCGAAGATCCAGAGAATTTCGATGACGATTATTTTAATGAATATTTAAAACCTAATGTAAATTTCAACCCTGAGCAGATAACTTTTTCTAAAAGTTTCAAAAGCGTATTGAGAAAGTCCGCTGAACTTGCTGAGTTTTATAGTCACGCTTACGTAGGGGTAGAGCATGTTTTAATAAGCTTGTTAGAAACTAAAGGTTTGTCTCATGTACTTGAAGAGTACAATTTGGACTGTGACGCAATTTCTCAACGGGTAAGGTCTACCCTTGAGGGCGACTCTATAGACAGGATGGTTGATGTTAAAAAAGCTAAAAAGAATAGGCGTTTAAAGTCCGCAAAGGATGCGGGTTTACATATCCCCCCTTCAAATAGTGAAAAATTCCTATCTAAATACTCTGTAAACTTTACGGATCTTGCTGCTTCTGGTAAATTTGACAAAGTAGTCTGTAGGGATGAAGCTATATCTGAAGTTGTTGAAATCTTATGCAGGAGAACTAAAAACAACCCAATAATACTTGGTGAAGCTGGAGTGGGTAAAACTGCCATTATCGAAGGTTTGTCTCAAAGAATAATCAACGGAGAAGTCTCTGATTTT
Source organism: Pseudomonadota bacterium (assembly GCA_027623875.1). Classification (GTDB taxonomy): domain Bacteria; phylum Pseudomonadota; class Alphaproteobacteria; order Rhodobacterales; family Rhodobacteraceae. Next base: position 11,973 of record JAQBUS010000001.1, on the reverse strand, counting down.
CTTCTAGGTAAGCAGGTGTACGCTTTAAATTTAAGCCATTTAGTTGCTGGTACTAAATATAGGGGGCAATTCGAGGAGCGATTAAAGGGGGTTATAGATGAGATTAAAAAAGACGAAAATAATATTTTATTTATAGATGAAATACACACCTTAATTGGCGCGGGAAGCGCCGAAGGAAGCATGGATGCTGCAAACATGCTTAAGCCTATGCTCGCTAGAGGTGAAATTAGATGTATTGGCGCGACAACCTTAAAGGAGTATAAGCAATCTATATCTAAAGATGGCGCTCTAGCTAGAAGGTTCCAGTCCGTCATTATAGATGAGCCTTCAACTAAGGAGTGTTATGAAATTTTGCTTAATATAAGCGATCAGTACGAATCTTTTCATAAAATTAAATATAGGAAAAACGCCCTAAAAGCTTCAGTAGACTTGAGCAGTAGGTACTTGACAGACAGAAATCTACCAGATAAAGCTATTGACTTAATAGATGAGGCGGCGTCAAAAGTTAAAGTTAGAAATTTCAAAAGACCTAATGAAGCTAAAAGTTTAGAATCGGCCATTGAGTCTATAATGGAGCAAGAACAACTAACAACAGATCCAGAAAGAAAGAGGGTTCTGGAGGAATGTCAAGATGAATTATTCGAGAAGTATCAAGTCATCTTGGATGAATGGCAGCAGTCTATATTAGATAATACTATATATGTAAATCGGTCTGACATTGAAGAGGTTATATCTATAAAAACCGGTATACCAATATCCATCATATCTTCTTCTGGTGAAAATAAATATTTGAATTTAAAGAAAAATTTAAACAAAGAAATTATAGGTCAGAGCGAGGCTGTTGACAAGATTTACAAATCAGTTATTAGGTTCGCTTCAGGTTTAAATAATCCATCTCAACCAACAGCTTCATTCTTATTTTTAGGTAAAACAGGGGTTGGTAAAACTTTAACCGCTAAAAAAATATCTAAATTTATCTTTGGAGGCGAGAATAGGGTTATTAAATTCGACATGAGTGAATTCTCTGAAAAAGTTAGCAGCTCAAAGTTAGTGGGAGCTTCTCCTGGTTACGTTGGTTATGATGAGGGTAGCGCATTAATAGATAAGGTTAGAAAAAGCCCTTATAGCGTAATACTATTTGATGAAATAGAAAAGGCTCATCCTGAAGTTACTCAAGTTTTACTTAAAGTTTTAGAGGAGGGAAAATTAACTGATAATTTTGGTAGGGTGGCTGACTTTAGTAATTGTTTTATTATTTTAACAGGTAATCTGGGTAGCGATATTATAGAAAAATCGGGAGGAGCCTTAGGTTTTTCTCAATCCTCTTCCGAGGAAATCACTCGCGATAAAATTCTAGAAAAGTCTAAAGCTTTCTTTTCTCCTGAGTTTGTTAATAGGCTTGATGACATAATAATATTTCAAGATTTTAATGATAATGATTTTCGTAAAGTTTTTGACATTGAAATTGCCAACCTAAACAAAAGAATAAAAAATAGGAAAATAAAACTAGAGTTATCTTTAAATTTGATCAATTCCTTAATCAAGGAAGCTCAGTCTATGAACCTGGGTGCTAGACCCATTATTCACATACTAAAGGATAAGGTAGAGCCAATTCTAGCGGAGGCAATCCTAAGGAAGAAAATATCAAGTGGTGATATCGCCATGTTCGACATAAGTGATGACGGCGTCATTCATTTATCGCAGAAAAGCTTGACAAAAAACAATATCTAGTGTATTATATAGTTGTTCTTTGAAAAATTTTGGGGGTGTACTGGATTCGACTAGGGTTGGATTCGTTCACTGCAAGTGGGAGAAGCATCAGGCTCCCTAAAAAGATGCAAAAGCTATATTTGGCGAAGGCTATAATAGCATAGAGGAGCTTCTTGAAGCCGCTCGTGAGGAGTACGCAGTCTCTCAATTAATTGAGGACGCCACTGCTCTCTACGAGGCTGAAGAGCTTCCAATGGCAGCGTAGAGCTGTCACCTCTTACTTCTTGACGCAGATAAAGGGGATAAGGGGTCATCTATCTGCAAAAACAGAAAAGGTTTACTTGTTAATAAACTGTAGTCCACTGAGTATAATGGTAACAAGGAGTTGGATGTTAATATCATAACTATAAAAAAAATTAACTAAACTTGTAGATGTGAGCGCTTGAAGATGCTTGGGACGCGGGTTCAATTCCCGCCACCTCCACCATTTTACAAATATATGCTTGACTATAAAGTGATTTCATGTTACTATTATAGGAAATGAGCAACCTACTATTCAAAACAAAAACCTACTTAGTAGGTCATATGCAATACCTTAGCGGTAGAGACTGGAGAGCTGAAGTCACTGAAAAACTAAGTTCTTTATCGATAACCTGCTTCAACCCTTATAATAAACCCTTCATGAAGGACGTTGAGGAAGACGAGGCCACTCGAGTAGAGATGGAGACTTGGATGAAAACAAAACAGTACGACAGAGTTACTGATAGAATGAAAACTGTGCGCGCTTACGATCTTAATCTAGTAGACCGTTCTGACTTTATAATTGCGCATTTAGTTCCAGACGTTGCGAGTTGGGGGTCTGCAGAGGAAATTGTGACGGCGGTTCGTATGAAGAAGCCTGTCTTCGTCAGTATGGAGGGCGGAAAGTCAAAGACTCCGCTATGGATGTTAGGAATGTTCCCTCATAAATATATTTATAATAACCTTGACGAAATTATTGAAATGCTGTATGCTATAGATAGTGGAACTAAAACAATAGACTCTGATAGGTGGAGATTACTAAGAAAGGAATTTAGATAATGAATGAATTATTTATAGCTATTGGTTATGTCGCACTTTGTCTTTATGTAGCCTACCACCACATGTCATGATTTTAATAGAAAAAGCTGAAAATTTAAATTTCACCTTTGGTTTTAACCAGACTCAGGACTTCATCCTTGATGGTCTGGAGAAAGCTTTTATAGAAAAATATGGTCGAGATCTTTTATCTAAGGCTAGCTTAGTGATTATTATTGAGAATGAAAATTTTTACCATGTTGTAAGGGATAAATATTACACTAGAATTAGTGGGGAGTTTATTGATAATTTATGTGAAGACGTGCTTAAAAACTTAAAAATATGAGTAAATATTTAAAGTATTCCGATGTAAACTTGGTTCCTAATTTTTCTATTGTTAGGTCTAGGTCTGATTGTGATGTTTCCAAGGAAATAGGAGGTAAAAAGTTCAAACTTCCAGTTATACCTTCCAATATGAAGTCTGTTATAGATGTGAGGCATTGCAAATGGATGAGTGATAATGATTATTTCTACATCATGCATAGATTTGATGTTGATATTCAAAAATTCATAGAAGAGGCTAACGAGGAAAATTGGAAAACTATCTCAATAAGTCTTGGCGTAAAGGGTGCGGACAAGGATATTATAAAAAGCATTAGGAATTCTAAATCTAGAGTTGACTATATAACCATTGACATTGCTCATGGGCATTGCGAATCAATGAAGGAAATGATTGAGATTTGCAAGTCAAGCTTAGAAAACGTTTGTATTATTGCTGGCAATGTGGCGAAGCCAGAGGCTGTAGCTGATCTTTCTGCGTGGGGAGCTGATTATGTTAAAGTGGGGATTGGGCAGGGTAGCCCTTGCACCACAAAGGATAAGACTGGTTTCACAATTCCTATGTTCACCTGCGTTGAGTCCTGCTCAAAAGTTTTATTTGACAAAGACGATGGCTTCATGTTCTCAAACGCTTCATTAAAGGAGGACTACAAACTACCTGAAAAAGTTAAAATCATTGCGGATGGAGGGGTTTGTTGCAATGGAGACGCGGCCAAAGCCTTGGTTGCGGGAGCGGACTTAGTTATGGCTGGAGGCTTATTTGCATGCTGTTCTGACAGTCCTTCTCACTCTATTGAGATTAATGGTACGCCTCACAAGGCTTATTACGGTTCGGCTAGCTTTGAGAATAAAAAAACAAGAGCCCACATAGAGGGCACCCTAAGGAACATTCCCTCCTGCGGAATGAACTTCAAAACCAAGCTTATTGAAATTGATGAAGATTTAAAAAGCGCCGTAAGCTATTCGGGAGGCAAAAACCTACTAAGTCTTCAAGATGTAAAGTATATTAAAGTATGAACAAATCAAAAGTAAAAGAAATTAAAAAAATAATGAACTACGAGGGTCACCCACAGCAGAAGAGGTTGCTAAGAAGGTTTAAAAAATCTTATGTAAGGTTGTCGGAGGCAGAAAAAATTGAAGTTATAAAGGATTTAAAAGCAGCCTTTGAGGCTAAAGAAGAAAAATAGTTGATTTTTTGGACTATTTTATTATTATTATTAATATAAACACAGGTATAAAATATGAGTGAAGAAAATACAAAAGAAAACGTCTGGAAGCAGAGAGAAATTGGAGCGCTATGGAAGAAGGAGGGGAAGAATCAAAACTATTTCTCTGGAAAACTAAAGCTTAAGGATTTTGATACTGAGTCAGATTTAAATATCGTGGGATTCTCAAATAAGAAAAAAGAAGAATCTCCAAACGCTCCAGATGTCATCCTGTATGTGTCAGCGCCTAGGGAGGATTCTGCTAGCCTAACAAAGCCACCTCTCAAGCAGCAGGCTGAAAAAAAGATCGAAGATAAGGAGGAAGCCCAAGAGCAGGAGGCTGACGATATTTTACCTTTTTAACTAAAAGGTTGAAATTATGGCTGATAAATATAGGTTTAAATATACAGTGGACTCGGAAAAGAGAAACCATTATAGATATTATAGTGCAAACAGCCCCGAAACAGCCAAGTCAATGTTTGAAGAAACGTGTAATTCTGGAGGCTTAATAGGTTTCAAGGTAGAAATTAAAGAAATTTCAAAAAAAGATAAATCAGAATGGAAGAAGATAATTCATTAAATTCAATTGTAGATCCAGTGTATGTTGTCACTAGGGATGGTCGAAGGGTTGAGCCGACTAATTATGTTAAAAAGTCTGAAGCTGTAGAAAGGTCCAAATCCTTAATTAAAATGGTTAAAGAGTTTGATAAATCTTTTTGCCCAAACATAGTTTCTATAAAGAAAACTACCTCTCCGCATTACATTCGATAGGTAAACACGACGTTCAAGTGTATTATCATGATAAACCCAACTGTAAATAAAGATGGCTTACCTAGGAAAAGAGGCAGCGGGCGCACAAAAGGTTCTAATTCTTTTGAATACATCTCCTTAGATGATTTAAAAAGTTACATCAATGAAAACGCAAGAGTTCCAGTTAGTAAAGTTTGGCTTAGAAATTTAGGCTTTTCAATTAAAAATAAAAATGATTAACAAAAATAGAAAACCCCAGAAAATATGGGGAAGAGAATTTATTTCTGAAGCTAAAAAAAGAGGCTACATACTCAAAAAGCCAACGCAGGAAGAGTTTAATGAATTCGTTAACTTTATATTAGTTGGAAAGGGTAAATCTGGCCCTGTTTCTGTTAGGATTTCTTTAAAATCTAGAAAAAAAACCAACAGGAGCAATAAAAAACCAAATGATAATTGGGCTTGGGTAGAACTCCGAACTGTCAATGGGGAATTCGGCTGGCTTTATGGGGGTTCTGACCTAGTAGTTTTCGAACTTGAGGATAAGTATATTTTTGTTAACAGAAAAAGGTTGCTTCAATATGTTAATTCAAATATAGATTTTGATCTCCCCTTCGTGCAGAATAGTTGGGAAGCTAAATATAAAATTTACCAAAGAGAGGGTAAATTAGACCAGATTACTCAAGTTAAAATGTCCAACATTTTAGATTTGGAAAATGTATACCAGTGGGAAAAATCAAATGAAGAGTCATAGACAAATTAAATTCGCATTAGTCACTAGCAACACTCTAGCTGAAAAAATTCAAAACTGGGAGTCCTACGAAGTCTTAGAGCAGGAGCAATACCTTGATTTAATTGATTACTCTAAAGAATTGATTCGTGAAAGCGCAAACCATGAGATTACTTTTTTGGTTGTAGCTAAGGGTAGCGATGCCGAGGAGGATAGAGAGGGTGAAAAACAAAAAGATTTAGAAAAAGCTTTGGAAGATAAAAAAGTTAAAGATGAAATTTCTAAAGAGAGAATGGGTGAGCTTAGAGAAAAGTCTAAAAACATCTTAAATTCTTTATACGGAATATAAACCTTGACATTTCTTGAATTATTTGTTAATATATATACATAATGAGCGAAGACCACACAAGCAAAGAGGTAAATAAAGCGCAAGACGGCTTTAAGCAGTATTGCAAGGATAATAAAATGAGCTGTTCTAGAGACACAATCTTTAACGATTCCCATAGTAATGGAAAGGGAGATATACCTAGAAACGTTAGTGATAAATTTAAAAATAGATTTGAAGAGGTTTTTCCAAACGCTTTCAAACCTAAATGGATGAAAGAGTTAGACAATGAATAAATCAAACGCTTGCCATTATGATTTGGAGTTTATGCATCCGAGTCGATCATCCTTGATAAAGTTAATAAAAAATTCCTCAAATAGTGAATCTTTCAAGTTTCATTTTAAAGGTTCTCCTGTAAAAATAGACAGTTTAAGACTTCATTCCGTAACCGCAACTGTATCTGCAATTGAAACTGGCTCTGACAGCCTTACGGATGACCTTAAAGCTTTGCTATCGAAGGTTAAAAGCTTAGAAATTGGAGGCACATTCATGGATCACTACGGTAGGGGTTATGTTAATTGTTTTGGAGAGAAAGATTATACTAGATATATAAAAAAGAAAAAAGATGGAAGCTGTAATTAATTATTGTTTAAACAAATTCTGCCCTTACATCGTAATAGGCACTTTACTTTTTATGAATCTTAGCTATTCCTCTTGGGAACCTTACGTTATATTAGGAATGATAATGTGGATAGAAAAGTTTCATTTTAAGACTGGTTATTCAGTAGCTTACTGTGAGTCTAGAGGTATAACTCCACATGAAGATTGATTTGTTAATATGATTAAAAATTTTTTAAATAAAATATCTCAATTTAATTCTAGCAAGTATTACGTTGTTTATAAAAACAGAGACGACAAAATCAAAACTTATTTAATCGGAAGTATAAATTTGTATAACTCATTTAGCAATAAAAAGCAGAATCGAGACAATGCAGGTTTTAAGGCTTATTGCTTTGCTCGAAATGAAGTCCGATCATTTAGACATGATAGGATAGTTTCTTTAACTAAAAAATGAGTAGCGATTCAGAGCAAAATGAGACCTCTCATTTAAAATTAAAAAACAGCATCATAATGTTACAGGCAAAAGTTGACGACCTCGAACTGCAGACTCATCATAATGACTCTAAATTGCGATCCAAACTCGATTATATATTGAAAGAGGTTCAAAAACTCAGGGCTTTTACTGATTTATCGGGATCGGATTGTAAAAGCGAACCTCAGAAGCCTTGCTGCAAAAAGAAGTCTAAGTAACTTTTTTTTGCTTTTTATGAATTTTATCGTTGAATTTTTATTGTTTTGTGTTATTATATGTGTAATAGCTATTGCATTAAGATTAAAAAGAGTACAGCAATCTGAGCAAAAGTTTAAATTTAACGCCGATTCCCTAAAGTCTCAATTAGTTTCCTTAGAGAATCAATTAAACCAAAGTAAAAAATCTCAAGACCTTAGAGAATCTAGATTTCACGAATCAACTGCAGATTTGAGAAGGATACTAAGTCGAGAACAAGAATCAATCTCTAAAAAAGAGAAAGAGTTGGGCGAAAAAGAACTTGAACTAACTGTTCGCTTACAAAATTTAGAAAAAAACTTAGAAGAAGAAACTGAGTCTAGAAAAAAAGTTTTATCACAAAAGAAAAGTAGCGAAGTAAGATTGGGTCATATAGCAGAGACATTAGCTCCATTTTTAGATCAATTTGATTTTGACCCTGAGAACTGCACCTTCCTAGGTAAACCTATAGATTATATATCATTTGACGACGACGCAGTAACTTTAATTGAAATTAAAAGCGGAAAAAGTCAACTCAACTCAAAACAACGACACATTAGAGATTTAGTAAAAAACAACCAAGTAAACTGGAAAGAAATAAGAATACAATAAAGAAAGATAATTATGAATTTAAAAAGTAGAAAACTATTATGCGCTACGATTTGCTTTGCTTGCGCAAGCGCAGCTTTACTCTACGGTATGGCTGAATTTAAAGATTGGGCTGATTTTGTAAAATGGATTTTTGGACTTTATGCCGCTGGAAATGTAGGCGAGCATGTAGCTAAAAAGAAAATATAACTTTCATTAATCAATAAAAACATGAAAAATAAACTAATAAAACTAATTGCCCTTCTAGGGCTTTCTATTAACGTCGCTTCTGCAGAAGCTCCTTCCGTAAACGGGAATATGGGGACTAAATTTTCCTCAGATTACCATCGTCGCGGTCAGCTAGTTTCTCAGGATGCTATTCAAGCCCAAGTCGGGTTTAATGTCGGCCTTGGGTCTGTCGATGTCTTTGGGGATTTCTTTACGAACCAAAGCACGACCTCCAGCGGTGCGGATAACAATGAACTAACTGTAGGTCTCGGAACCTCTTTCTTTGAGGATAAGCTTAATGCTTATGTTGGAGTATACAATACCGACAACAGTGTCTCTGGCGATAACCTAGAGGCTTTTGCGTCTGTAGGCTTAAACTTCCCACTATCTCCTAGTGTTAGCGTTTATCGGGATACTGATGATAGCCTTTATACATTTGAAGGTCGGGTCAGTTACGATATTGATTTGGAAGTTGTAAATCTAGAGCTTGCTGGTATTCTTGGTAACACTGATGTCTCCTCTTTAGTCGACAGCACTTATCTTGGAGCAAAGCTTACCGCAACTAAGACTATTAAGGATAATGTAGACTTGTATGCGGATGTAGCCGTGTCCGATAACGACACTAGAGAAAACGAAACCCTTTGGGGCGTTGGATTAAGTGTTAAATTCTAATCTCAAATAAATATTATCATGGAAAACGTAGTAAACACAATAAAAGCCTCCACTGGAGGTATATTCACAGTATTAACGTCAGTCATCGGACTTCTTGTTTTAGCTCAAGTCGTGTTCGGTGAAGCAGCTGGGATGAATGTCATCGCAAACCTACAGAGCATTGTAAATGGCTTTGTTGGGGAAGGGGCTAGTCTCGCAGGGTTAATCACTCTATTATTGATTGTAGGCGTCCTACAGAAGCAAGATCAGAGTTGATTTAAAATCAGCCACAACTAATCAAGAGCCGCCCTACGGGGCGGCTCTTTTCGTTATGTTGAAAAATCGTTTATTAATTTTATTATAAGTGTATATAAAGGTATGGACGATGACGAATTCTATATTGGTGGGCCAAAGGATTATGACGAGCAAACTGACGCTTTTCGTTTTGAAATTGACGACTTAGTCAATAGATATCTAGATGAGTTTGATATTAATACTTTTGTAATGATTGGAGCTTTTCAAGAAAAAATCCAAGAACTTATCGAGTCTGGGAATGGATTCATGGATATAGATTTAGAAGATTAAAATTCTATTTTCGAAAAAAAAAAATTATACAGACCGACTACTAGTGGACGATATATGGCGAAAGACGATTATCAAAAAAAATACGCCGAAAGCTCAAAAGGTAAGGAGTCTATATCTCGAGCGCGTAAGGCTTATGACGAGAGAGATAGGGAGAGGCGTAGGAAGCAGAAGCGCGACTATATGAAGAGAAAGCGCTTAGAAAACCCAAGTTACTGCAAGTGGAAAAAAAAGCCTTGACCTTTCTTATTTGATATGGTATAATAATGCTTACTATGGATTTTAAAACTTCAAAATTTAAGCAAAAAAAAGTTAGAAGGCAAAAATTTGCCCATGATCAGTACTGGTTCATTAGTTATACGGAAATATATAAAAATTCGAAAGAGAGAGATTTCAAGACGATTGTTAAGGCTCGCTCCGCTGAATTAGCTAGGAAAATTTTAACTGAAAGGCTTGAGGAAAACGATTTATTCCTCAAAGTTAAAAGCTTCACAATTTCTATGATTCATGGAAAATGGCAGATGGCTTCCTTAAATAAACCGTTATCTATTTCCCAGTGGGAGTCTATAAGGTCGATTTCTTTTCCTAATGACTGGAATAAGTTGTTCAAGTTTGAGAAGGAGCGTTTAAAAGGGCAGTTGACTCGATTCAATGGAGGGCCAAAAAACTTAAGCGAGGAAAATAAGAATCGCTTAAGGAAGGCTGTTAAAAATCTAAACAAGGAGTATATAAAAAATTCATTTAAACCTTTGTGTCCAGATTTAACTGAAGAATGTAATAGTGAAAAATACCTCAAAGAAAATAAAATAATCAAAGGACATGCCTCTTTTAATAACCCTAAGCATAAGCAAATGGAATTAGATTTCATCAAATCCCTAATGCGTAAATGTGGTGGAAATATTCAATATGCTTCAGAGCAAGCGGGAGTTTCTCGCAGTGTCATGAGAAGGGCTTTGGATAGATTTCCAAAAGTGGATTGGAAAAAGGATTTTCCCCTTACCTTTAAAAGGGGGCAAGACTATTCTTTCACTAAAACTCCTGAGTATAAAGCTAAAATGTCTAAAATCACCAAAGATAGGAAGTGGCGCCCTCCTCCCAACAAGAAAGGGACAGAGGCTTATGAAAAATGGAAAAAAAGCATTACTCCTACCCTTGAATCTAAAAAGTTGAAAATAAAAAAAGCCCATAAAGATAACATAATTAAATTCATGAGAGAAACCGGCTTTAATAGAAAAAAAACGGCAGAACTTATGGGCATAAGTAAATTGTATCTTGAAAATTTAATTTATAGGTTTAAAAAGGAAGACGAAGATTTTTCCAATGAATTCTGCTCTCCAGAAATTAGAGCTAGAAACGTGAGCGAAGCTGCCAAAAAAAGGCATTTGGAAAATAGAATAAATTTTTTCAAAGATAATAAATTTTCAATACTTCAAGCTTACCACCAAAACGGTCAGTCAGACAGTAAGGCTGCAAAATTTTTAAATGTTAGCCTTAACACTTTCAAGAACTGGAAAGGATATTTAGATGAAAATGAAGTGTAGATTCGAGGAGTTTCTATCTAACCATCAAGAGGATCTGGTTAGGATTGTAGGTAAACACTTAAATACTAATCTAACTCTTTCAGTTGGCGAGGTGGTGAGTACGATTAATTTTCAATTAATAAAAAACAAACAAAAGTTTTTTGATAAATTCGGTTATGATTTTTCGAAATCCGATTTCGGAAAGTGGGCTTACGCTTTCGCTAGAAATAACACTAAGTGGAATTCTTCAAAAAGAATTGATGAAGATAAACATCTTTCAGATGGAATCGTGAATACAGACGAAGGGATTAAGAGTCTTTTTGAGGTCGTATGTGATTCTGCCGGAGAAGAAGACGAATCGTTTGAGAGTTTTGACGGAAACTCTAAGATTGAGGTCGTTAAGAATATAATTAATAAATATTCGAACATATTGACTGACCACGAAAAAGATATTTTCTTAAGTTTGCTAAATGGTGATAGCGAGCTTGAAATGTCAGAAAAGCACAAAAATACTAGGCAGGCTATAAATCTCACTAAAATTAAAATTTTTGACAAAATAAAAGCTAACTACAACTTTAAAATTGAAGATGTTCCAAGGACTTCTCCAAAAGAGATGGCTGTTTATGTGGATTCAGTTTTAGATATATTAAATAAAGTGGAAGTTAGACGTTTGAGGCATCACTGCGAAACAAAAAGACCTAATTTAAATTTGTACAAATACGCTCCAGAATAATGAGGTCTTGGTCGAAACTCAACAACAAAGGTCGTTTTTTATTAATTTGTTGCGTCGTTAATACTTGGGTTTCTTTAGTTTTTGTTTTGGATGGAAATGTTGTTTGTATTTTTTCTATTTTAACGGCAATGTTTTGCGGTCTGTCTACGTATAATTCGAAATATGACGAAAAGTAAGTGTAAATCCTTGTATGCCGGATAAAAGCTTAAGTCATTTTTTATTTTATTTAATT
>JAQBUS010000024.1 GCA_027623875.1 Pseudomonadota bacterium | reverse complement strand
TGCGATCATTGCTACGGGACGATCCGATTTCTCTAATCAGGTTAATAATGTTTTGTGTTTCCCTTTTATTTTCCGAGGGGCTCTTGATGTAGGGGCTTCTGAAATCAATGATGCTATGAAGTTAGCATGTGTTCATGGAATAGCTGAATTAGCTAGGTCTACATCATCTGTTGAGGCTGCGGAGGCTTATCGTGGCGAAAAGATGTTTTTTGGCCCTGAATATCTTATTCCGAAGCCATTTGACCCTCGTTTACTGGGGGTAATCGCTTCAGTCGTCGCCATGGCAGCAATGGAAAGTGGGGTTGCAACGCGCCCAATAAAAGATCTTGCTGCTTACAAAGCCAATTTGGACGATTCAGCTCTTAAGTCGACATTAATAATGCGACCTGTGTTTGAGGCAGCTGCTACTCAATCTAGACGCATAGTTTTTGCTGAAGGAGAAAGTGAGAGAGTTTTACGAGCCGCTTTTGCAATGCTGGAGGAAACCAATGATAGACCTATTCTCGTTGGTAGAAGAGATGTAATAATTAATCGAATTAAAAAAGCTGGTTTGATAATTCAACCTGATAAAGATTTTGAGTTGGTGGATCCACAAAAAGATCTTCGTTATAGAGACTATTGGACAACTTATCATCATATTATGCGTCGGAAAGGAGTTACACCGGAATTAGCAAAGCGAGTTATGCGAAGCAATACCACGGTAATAAGCTCTATCATGGTTCATAGGGGAGAGGCTGATAGCCTTATATGTGGAACCTTTGGCCAGTATCTCTGGCATTTAAATTTTATTTCCGACGTGTTGGGAAGTTCAGTCCTTCATCCGGTTGGAGCCCTTTCATTGTTGATTTTGGAAGGAGGGCCATTATTTATAGCAGATACTCACGTTCACCCAGAGCCAACATCAGAAGAAATTTCTAATACTGTTATAGCTTCAGCAAGACACGTGCGCAGATTTGGGATTGAACCAAAAATAGCACTATGCTCTCATTCTCAATTCGGAAATTTGACTTGCGACACTGGAGTCAGAATGCGGGGAGCTCTGGAGATTCTTGATCAAGAACCACAAGATTTTTTATACGAAGGAGAGATGCATACTGATGCGGCCCTTGATGAAGAGTTGCGAGAAAGGATTTTTCCGGATGCTCGCTTTAAAGGAGAAGCAAATGTTTTAGTTTTTGCCAATACTGATGCAGCATCTGGAGTTAGAAATATATTAAAGATGAAGGCTGGTGGTACTGAAGTGGGTCCAATTTTAATGGGTATGGGGAACCTTGCACATATTGTAACTCCGTCAATTACCGTAAGAGGTTTGTTGAATATATCAGCTTTAGCTGGAACGCCGGTTTCACAATATGAATAATTTTTTAGTTTGGATAGGTATTAAGTCATGCGTAATCTATAATATGTTTCAAATTCTTTTAAGCATGTGCAGTGGAGGAAATAATGACTTACGCTGATATTTACTCGAAAAGTATGAATGAGGCCGAGGCCTTTTGGATGGATGTTTCTAAAAACATTGATTGGTTTAAAAAACCGTCGCGTGCCCTTTTTGATGAAAGACCTCCTTTTTTTGAATGGTTTAAGGACAGTGAAGTTAATTGTTGTTGGAATGCTGTGGATAGGCATGTTTTGGAGGGAAATGGTGAACGCATCGCTATAATTTATGATAGCCCAGTTACAGGAACAAAAAGAAAAATTAGTTATTCAGAGCTGCAAACAAATGTTGCTGCCTTAGCCGGTGGCTTGAAGTCCAAAGGAGTTTCTGTTGGGGACCGCGTACTAATATACATGCCTATGGTTCCAGAAGCCTTAGAGGCGATGCTCGCTTGCTCTCGTTTGGGTGCTATACATTCTGTTGTATTTGGTGGTTTTGCAGCAAATGAACTTGCCACTCGGATCAATGACTCTGAGCCTAAAGCAATCATTACTGGAAGTTGTGGTATCGAGGTTGATCGTATTATCGCGTATAAACCCTTGTTAGATGAGGCAATCAATCTAGCAACTTTTAAACCTGAATTTTGTGTTGTTTTGCAACGAGAGCAACATAGAGCCACAATGAAATCTGGAAGGGATTTCGATTGGGTGGATTTTAAGGGTTTTGGTGCGCCAACTGCCTGCGTTCCCGTAAATGGTGACCATCCATTATATATTTTATACACGTCTGGGACTACTGGTGAACCAAAAGGCGTCGTTCGGCCAACTGCTGGGCATTTGGTTTCATTGCACTGGACAATGAAGAATATATATAATGTCAAACCTGGGGATGTATATTGGGCTGCATCCGATGTGGGATGGGTGGTAGGGCATAGTTATATCGTTTATGCTCCTTTGTTGAATGGAAATACTACAGTTCTTTTCGAAGGTAAGCCTGTGGGAACTCCAGACGCAGGAACATTTTGGAGAGTAATCGAGGAATATCAGGTTAAAGTTTTGTTTACTGCTCCGACAGCCTTTAGAGCTATCAAGCGTAACGATCCAACGGGGTTTTTGGCAAAAAAATACAATATGAAGTCTCTACAATCTTTATTTCTTGCCGGTGAACGAGCTGATCCTGATACAGTTGCTTGGGCTAAAAATATATTGCAAGTTCCAATAGTAGATCATTGGTGGCAGACAGAAACTGGTTCACCAATAGTAGCAAATCCACTCGGTATTGAAGAGTTGCCGTTTAAGATTGGTTCTCCATCGGTAGCAATGCCAGGTTGGGACGTTCAAATTCTTGACAGCAATGGTCAGAAGGTGAAACCAAATGAGCTTGGATCGGTTGTTATAAAGCTACCTCTCCCTCCGGGTTCTCTTTCGACTCTTTGGAATGCAGAAGAGAGGTATTTAAAAAGTTACTTGAGTACATTCCCAGGGTTTTACGAAACTGGAGATTCCGGATATGTCGATGAAGGTGGATACCTTTATATTATGGCAAGAACCGACGATGTAATAAATGTTGCAGGACATCGCCTTTCTACGGGTGCTATTGAGGAAGTTTTGTCTGCTCACCCTGATGTGGGAGAGTGTGCAGTAATTGGTGTCAGTGATGATCTAAAGGGACAAGTTCCTCTTGGGTTGCTTTGCTTGAATACTGGAAGTGGGCGATTGCATAGTGACGTAGTAGTAGAGGTGATTCAAAATGTACGTAATCAGATTGGTCCAGTTGCAGCTTTTAAAGTAGCATGTGTAGTGGAGAGATTGCCTAAAACACGTTCAGGTAAAATTCTTCGATCAACAATGGTAGCCATAGCTGATGGAAAAGATTATAAAATTCCAGCGACGATAGACGATCCAGACATCTTAAGCGAGATTGCTGTTGAATTAAGAAAAGTTGGTTATTCCCAATGATGGATAACTCTTTAATCTAGACCCTGATGACAAAACTAAGAAAGTTTACACATATGATTGTTAAAAATTTAATTGATATGGCGGAGATTGCTAGAAAAAATGCATATGCTCCCTATTCTAGTTTTTCTGTCGGAGCGGCAATTCGTGCTTCGTCTGGAGAAGTGTATACAGGTTGTAATGTTGAAAATTCGGCCTATCCGGAAGGAACCTGCGCAGAAGCTGGTGCGATCGCAGCAATGGTTGTGGCTGGGGGACAAAAAATACACGAAATTACCGTTATAGCCGATAGTCCATACCCAGTTGCACCATGTGGTGGTTGCAGACAAAAAATTTCGGAATTTTCAAGTCCTGATACGCTTATTACTTTAGCGACGACATCTGGTATAAAAGAAGTAACAACAATCAAAGATCTTTTGCCAGGCGCTTTCGATCGGAGCTTTATGGCGCTTAAATGAATGTTGGAGTTTTCATTGGAGCAATACGTAGTGGGCAGGAGGTCTCTCCAGAACAAATGTATGAGTTTGGAACTTCTTTAGCTGGTTCTAGAGTCAGTGATGCTCAGTTAGGGGCCTTTGCGATGGCCGTGTGTATGAATGGCTTAAGTATTGAGGCACGGGTAGAGTTAACAAAAGGAATGAGGGACAGTGGAGAGTCGCTGAAATGGAACCTACCTGGCCCTGTTCTGGATAAGCATTCGACAGGGGGAGTTGGAGATCCTGTTTCTCTTTTATTAGCTCCTGCATTGGCCTCCTGCGGGGCATTCGTTCCTATGGTTTCGGGTAGGGGACTAGGCCATACTGGTGGAACTCTCGATAAGTTAGAAGCAATTCCTGGTTATGTAAGTCAAATTTCTAACTCGCGTTTTAGATCCATTGTTAAAGCAGTGGGATGTGCAATTGTCGGCGCATCAAATAGTATCGCTCCGTCAGATAAACGATTATATGCGATTAGAGATGTTACTTCTACTGTTGACAGTATAGATTTAATTACAGCTTCGATTTTATCAAAAAAGTTAGCAGTTGGTTTGGATGGCTTAGTATTAGATATAAAAACTGGTTCTGGAGCAGTAATTAAAGATCTCGAAAAATCTATATTACTAGCGGATTCACTCGTAGAGGTAGCTAATGGCGCAGGATGTCCTACTGTTGCTTTAATAACAGATATGTCTCAACCATTAACAAGTTCAGCTGGAAATGCGCTTGAAATAAGATCAGTTATGGGAACTTTAGATGGTTCTGAGACAAATCCAAGGTTGCTCGAGGTTACTGTTGCATTAGGTGCTAAATTAATAAACGAAAACGCCTTCTTTAAAAGCTCTGGAAATAAAGAAGATCTAATTAGGAGAGCCATTTTATCCGGGCGAGCCATGGAATCTTTTTCTAAGATGGTAGCTGAAATGGGAGGCCCAAAGGACTTCGCAGAATCCTGGAAAAATAAATTACCTGAGGCATCAGTGGTCCGAGAAGTTTTTACAAAACATGAAGGGTATATAGAAGCAATTAATACTGAGAAGCTTGGACAAGTTGTTTTATTTTTAGGTGGGGGCCGCTTGAAAGAAAATGACAAAATAGATCCAGCTGTTGGCCTTTCAACCTTGGTGTCTATCGGAGATAAAGTTGACAAGAATACACCAATAGCAACAATTCATGCTTCAAGTGAAAATTCTGCTGAGGAGGCAGCAAATAGGGTTAGTGAAGCCTATTCTTTCTCTTTTGCAGCCCCTACACCCCCATCCTTAATTTATAAGTGAGGATTTTATGAGTAGAGCATTTCTAATTGTTATGGATTCCGTCGGCTGTGGTGGCGCTCCAGATGCAAAGGGTTTTGGAGATGAAGGGGCAAATACTTTAGGAAATATCTTACAAACCTGCGATGAAGGCGGTGCTGAAACAGGAAGAGAAGGGCCTCTATATCTTCCAAATTTAAAAAGTTTGGGGTTGGGATCGGTGTTAAAGCTATCTACTGGATTAAAGTCCAAAACATTGACCGAAGAGCCTAAAGGTTTATGGGGGGTTGCCAGAGAGCAGTCACCAGGAAAAGACACTCCGACCGGGCATTGGGAGCTTTGTGGTGTAACCCTCCCATGGGAGTGGCATTACTTTAAAAATAAAGAGGTCAGCTTTCCAAAACAGATCATTGACTTGATTAAAGAAGAGAGTAAATGCGACGGAGTATTAGGAAATTGTCACGCATCTGGAATACAAATTATAGAGAAATTTGCAGAGGAACATTCACTTACAGGATGGCCGATTTGCTATACTTCTGCAGATAGTGTTTTGCAAATTGCCGCGCATGAAGAAAGTTACGGTTTGCAAAGGCTTAAAACTCTTTGTTCAAAAGTTGCTCCGGCTCTACATGCCATGAAAGTTGGTAGGGTTATAGCGCGGCCTTTTGTTGGAAATGTAATAGATGGTTTTACCAGGACAGTTAACCGACAAGACTTTTCTCTTGAGCCACCTTCTGAAACACTATGTGACTGGGCACTTGAGGCTGGAAGAGAAGTTAATGCTTTAGGAAAAATAAGTGATATTTTTCCAGCTGAAGGAATGACCCTAGTGGGTAAAGGTTCTGATAAAGAACTGATGCTCCAGTTAAATGATTTGTTACATCATGCAGGAGACGGGAGTTTAAATTTGATTAATTTTGTAGAATTTGATAGTCTGTATGGACATAGAAGAGATGTGGCAGGGTATGCACGTCATCTAGAATGGTTTGATTTCGAATTAACTAATGTATTAAAAAAAGCCAAATCAGATGATTTAATAATTTTTACCGCTGATCATGGAAATGATCCAACTTGGGTAGGGACGGATCATACACGAGAACAAGTCCCTGTCTTGGGAGTTGGTGCTGGTATCAAGGCAATTGGACAAGTGAATTTTATTGATGTAGCAGCATCCATTGCATGCTTCTTGGGAATTAAAAATAAGGGAAGCGGAGTTAGTTTTTTATGATTATGAAGCTAGAAAGAATAAAAGGGAAATTAAAATGGTAGAGCATCTCACAATTGTAAATCATCCATTGGTACAGCATAAGCTTACCATTATGAGAGAAAAGAGTACTCCCACAGCTGTTTTTAGACAGTTGTTAAGAGAGATAAGCCAGTTTTTAGCTTACGAAGTAACTCGAAATTTACCAGTTAAGGATAAACTTATTGAAACCCCCCTAATCGAGATGCAGTCACCTGAACTGGCTGGCCGCAAACTAGCGCTAATCTCCATTTTAAGAGCCGGAAATGGTCTTCTTGACGGAATGCTAGAGCTTATTCCCTCTGCACGTGTTGGATTTGTCGGATTGTATCGAGATGAGAAAACTCTAAAACCTATTCAGTACTATTTTAAAGTTCCAGAGGCTTTAAGCGAGAGAACAGTGATAGCTGTTGATCCGATGCTCGCCACTGGTAACTCATCAGTTGCAGCTATTAATTTACTTAAGAAAGCTGGAGCGAGAGATATTAGTTTCTTGTGTCTATTGGCTGCCCCTGAAGGAGTTGAAACAATGAGAAAGGCCCACCCAGATGTTAAGATTGTCACTGCAGCTTTAGATAGCCATTTAAATGAGAATGGGTATATTGTGCCGGGTCTTGGAGATGCTGGAGATAGAATGTTTGGAACAAAATAATTAATTAAAATTCTATTTGGCTCTGACAGATAGCTTGCAAACTTACCCAGGCACTATCTGTAATAATGGGATGGCTGTTCCCGGAGCTTATTTTAGAGTCGCCCTCTATAAGCTCCAATGTCGTTTCCCCAGTGACATCCAGAGCATATGCAAATGGACTAGTCGCAATATTAGAGTTTTTAAACCGTTTGATCAGGCCGCTATAAGTTATTTCCCTTTGACTTCTAGTAAGTATTTTTTCCGCGTGACGAGTAAGAAAACTGTCTGATATCTCCCCCTTAGTAAGTAATCTAAAGAGCACTCTTAGCCCTGAAGAATTGATAAGGAATAAAAAGGGATCCTCTTTTTCTACAAGCTCTTGGCTCATTAATAAGTATCCAGCTGCAACTTCTGGTGCCTCAAAGTCTTCCATTACAGTTCTATCTACAAGAAGTATATTTCCAGGAAGAGTGAGGATTTTTTTTGGGCTATTGGGAACAATAAATATTTTATGGTATATATCTCCAAACACACGATTTTGTAGGGATATAAGAGATTCATTCCCTTCTTCGGTGCTGCAGGCGTTCCCTGTTAGCGCGGATACCTTTTTGAACAGAGATAACCCGATGGCCACTTTTTTACTTTCTGGAATAACTGATAAAGAGTGGTTGATAAGGGCCTGAGGAAGCCAAAATACTCCTAAAAAACCAAGTGTAGTAATGATACTTAAGAATATGTAGGTGCGGAGCCTACCCTTTTTGGGGCTACGTTTTGAAATTATATGGCCAACTTTTTCGATAGCATTAATCATTGTTTTATCATCTATTTCTAATGATTCTGGATCAGTTGGTGTTGGTTTAAAGATTGCAGGGAACTCTCCAGGGTTTGCCCGTTTAAGAGCTGCTAAGGACCAATGGGAGAGAGGCATATCCGTTTTATCGTAAAGAATTAGTGAATTTTCACCGAACAATACCAAAACTTCTTTTCGCTGGGACTCTGAGGATTCCTTCCAGAGCCCGGTAGCTTCTAGACGTTGGTATTCTTTTAGAGCCGTCATTGGTCTTTATCCAACTAAGAGACTGTTCATGAGTTCAAATTCCTATAGTGATTTAGCCTTATGCCTGAGTTCAAATTTTTGAATTTTTCCGGTTGAAGTTTTTGGCAATTCTTGAAAAACAATCTGTTTTGGAGTTTTGAAGCCCGCCAGACGTTTTCGAGCAAAACTTATTAAGTCCTCACCTTTAATTGTTTCCCCCTCTTTAAGCTCCACAAATGCACATGGAATTTCTCCCCACTTGTTATCAGGTTTGGCGACTACTGCACAAAGGGATACAGCGGGATGCATCATTAGTACGCCTTCTACCTCGACAGAGCTAACATTTTCTCCACCAGAAATAATAACATCTTTAGCTCTATCTGCAATTTGCAAATAATTATTTGGGTGTAATACTGCTATATCTCCTGAATGAAAGTAGCCTCCTGAGAAAGCTTCAGCTGTCGCTGTCGGGGTTTTGTAATAGCCTTTCATTACTGAATTCCCTCTAATGGCAATTTCCCCTAAGGCCTTTCCATCATTGGCAATCTGTTTTCCATCATTATCGACAACAGTAATGCTTTCCATCATTGGAAACGCGACCCCTTGTCTTGCTTTTATTGCAGCCTTTGTTTCTTCTGATTCAGAATTCCAAGACTCATCCCAAACACACTCTGTGACATGTCCATAGGTCTCAGTTAGCCCATAGACTTGTGTAACGTTGAAACCGAGGGATTCGATAGCGGATAGAGTGGTCGGGGCAGGAGGAGCTCCAGCTGTAAATACTTCTACAATATGTTTGAATTCCCTGCGATCACTCTCTTTTGAATTAATTATCATATTTAAGATTATCGGAGCACCGCCAAAGTGAGTTATCTCGTTTTCGGCTATTGCTGTATAAATGTCTAAAGATGTTATATCTCTACAAAAGTGCACAGAGCCACCTAGGACCGGCATCATCCAGGTGTGGTTCCATCCATTACAGTGAAATAAAGGAACAATAGAGAGATACCTGGTGTACAGCTGCATTTTCCAACTTATTACTGTTCCCATGGTCATCAGATAAGAACCACGATGATGGCAAACTACTCCTTTAGGACGACCAGTGGTCCCAGATGTATAGCTTAAGGAAATGCTTTCCCATTCGTCCTCTGGGGTGATCCAACAAAAATTTTCATCTCCGCTATTAAGGAACTCTTCATATTCCATATACTTTCCAGATTTATAAAAGTTAACCGTAGTATCTTCTACCTCAATAATTTTTGGCCCTGAACTTTTGCATGCTGCTTTTGCTTGCTCGGCTAAATCTAGAAATTGGGAGTCCACTAGAACGATTTTTGCTTCACCGTGTTCAAAAATGTATGTAACAGTATTTACATCTAAGCGAGTATTTATAGTATTTATTACTGCGCCACATGCTGGTATCCCGAAGTGAGCTTCGGCCTGAGCTGGAATATTTGGTAGAATGGTGGCTACAACGTCCCCTGGTTCAATTCCGATTTCTGTTAAAGCTGATGCTAACTTTGAAACCCTTTTAAAGTACTCGATATAACTTCGCTTTGTTGAACCGTAGGATAATGCTAGCTTATCTGG
>JAQBUS010000023.1 GCA_027623875.1 Pseudomonadota bacterium | reverse complement strand
ATCGAACCAGGCGTGCGTCTCCGCGAGGGAGTTACAGTCCCCTGCCACACCTTGCGGCCTGTCGCCCATAGCTGAACCCAATCAACAATGAAACTGTCAGATATAAGCACCTCATCCTTACGTCAATAAGAAAAGCAATTATCCGTCTTGTCTAAATTTGATTTAAATGTTCATGGTAAGTTCAAAAAAGGTACAAACTTATGAACGAACCAAAACCCGCTTGGATAATAGAAAAAGAACGTTCCAAAAGGGAAAATTACCAAGAGACTATTTGGCTTTTTGGCCTTCATGCTGTTCGAGATGCTCTTGAAAATCCAACGCGCCACAAATTACGGTTAATTATAACAAAGAATGCAGCTGACAAATTGTCCGAAGCAATAAAACAGTCAGGGTTATTACCCGAATTTTCTGATCCGAGAAAATTCTCCGCGCCTATTGATTCCCAGTCAGTTCACCAAGGTGTTGCACTAGAGGTCAAAGGACTCAACTGGGGCGAAATATCAGAAGTCTGTAAGCCGATAAATAATGGATCCAGAGTCGTAGTATTAGATAGGGTTACTGATCCAAATAATGTGGGGGCTATTTTGCGTTCTGCAGAGGTTTTTGGGGCTCTCGCCGTGATTGCCCCTCTTCGTTACTCTGCTCCAGAAACTGGAGCTCTAGCCAAGACGGCGTCAGGAGCGATGGAACGCCAACCGTACCTCAAAGTAAAAAATCTGGGAAACACGTTAGATAAGTTAAAGGAAATGGGCTACTTCATTATTGGTTTAGACTCAGAAGGCGAATCCGAAATGGGTAATCTTGGAACCATTTTAGATGGACCAATTGCTCTTGTCCTAGGTGCTGAAGGTCCTGGTCTTCGCCACAAAACTAAAGATATTTGTGATGTGCTAGCAAGAATTACCCCCACCAAAAACTTTGGATCTTTAAATGTTTCAAATGCAGCGGCCGTGGCTCTTTATGCTTCTAAAAAAATTGATAAAACTTAATTTTAAGAAAACAATTGCACTAAGCTATTTAAAGTAGCTGTATAAACACAACCAACTTATAGAATCTGGTCCAACCTAATGAACGAAACTGATCTAACAATATTAAAAATTTTAAAGGAAACTAAAACTATCGTTTGCGTCGGTGTTTCCCCAAAAACTGTTAGACCTAGTTATTTTGTTGCAAGGTATTTACATTATAAGGGCTTTAAAATAATTCCTATAAACCCAAGATACGTAGGTAAAACCTTATTCGGTGAAGAAATATTAGGGTCAATTTCTGATGTAAATCCAAGCACAAAAGTAGATATGTTAGACATTTTTAGAAAATCTGAAACAGTATTGCCAATAGTAAATGAAGGCCTACAACACCTTAAGAGCCTCAAAACAATTTGGATGCAGATAGGCGTATTTAACGAAGAAGCCTCCCTACTAGCAAAAAATTCTGGGCTCAACGTAATTCAGAACAGATGTCCAAAAATCGAGTATCAAAGGTTATTTGGGGAACTGCGAATGTCAGGTTTCAATACAGGAATTATATCATCTCGACTACACATATGAAAGAATATCTAAAATAAAGAAAACTTGTCTTAATTAACTTACCGCCAGCTGTTTCAACGGAAGTTCTACGCGGTACTTCATTTCTTGCAAGGATACACTCGTTGACATACTCGTGAATTCTATTTTTCCGATAAGAACCTGTTGAAAACTATCATAATCCTCGATACTTGCAGCTACTATTTTCAGCATATAATCTGCACCGGATCCAGTCAGCCGATGCACTTCAATGATCTGATCATAACTAGAAATTAACTTATCAAAGCGCGCTGTCCATTCTAAACTATGACGTCCAACCGAAATCGATAAAAAAACAACAATGGGTAAATCTAAGCTCTTTCGGTTAAGCAATGTTGCTCGCTGGTTAATCACACCGATTTCTTCAAGTTTACGAATACGGTTCCAACAAGGGGTCTTTGAAACACCCACACGTCGAGATATTTCGGCAAGAGATAGCTCCGCATTAGTTTGAATCAATTTCAAGATTTCAATATCAACCTTATCCATTCTTCAATCAGCCCCTGTTAAAGAATTTTGTTCTTAATAAATTCCATAATAAAAGAAAAAGTCACTAAATACAAATTTTTTTTATATTAAAAGGAATTTTTTTCTGCAATACTGTTAATCTAATATTAAGCTAATTTACTTTCCTAAATTCGGAACTGGGTTAAAGAAAAACAACAAGTCATAAAACCTAAATACGGCAAAATAATTAGATTACGTCACATCAAAAAAATGGTCTTCCACAGGAGTAAAATAATGTCTGACACAGAAAGTTACGGTTTCGACACCTTACAAATTCATGCTGGTGCTAGGCCAGATCCAACAACAGGGTCCCGTCAAACTCCAATCCATCAGACAACTGCTTACGTTTTTCGTGATGCCGAACATGCCGCAGCGCTGTTTAATCTACAAGAAGTTGGTTACATATACTCTCGGCTAACCAACCCAACAGTAGCAGTTTTACAAGAGAGAATCGCGACCTTAGAAGGCGGCGTTGGAGCGGTTTGTTGTTCCTCAGGTCATGCAGCTCAAATCATGGCTCTGTTCCCACTAATGCAACCTGGAAATAACATTGTTGCCTCGACACGCCTTTACGGCGGAACAGTTACCCAATTTTCTCAAACAATAAAACGTTTTGGTTGGTCTGCTAAATTCGTTGATTTCGATGACTTAGTAGCACTAGAAGACGCAATAGACGAAAATACTCGAGCTATTTTCTGTGAGTCAATTGCAAACCCTGGTGGTTACATAACAGATTTAGACCAAATAGCTAAAATCTCGAATAAAGCTCTTATACCCTTAATCGTCGACAACACCTCAGCTACTCCATACCTTTGTAGACCGATCGAGCATGGAGCAACACTTGTGGTGCACTCAACTACAAAATATTTAACAGGGAACGGAACTGTCACCGGGGGTTGTGTTGTTGACTCAGGAAATTTTGATTGGTCTTCTTCAAATAAATTTCCTTCATTAAGTCAACCCGAACCAGCCTATCATGGGCTAAAATTTGCTGAAACATTTGGCCCCCTAGCTTTTACTTTCTTTGGAATTGCAATTAGCCTTCGTGACCTTGGAATGACCATGAACCCACAAGCCGCGCATTATACATTATGTGGAATTGAAACACTTTCGTTAAGAATGGACAGACACGTAGAGAATGCGGAAACAATATCTGAATGGCTTGAAAAAGATTCTCGTATAGATTTTGTTTCATACGCCGGGCTAAGGTCGTCTCCTTACTACAAAAGGGTAGATAAAATCTGTCCCCGAGGCGCTGGTGGTCTTTTCACATTTGGAGTTAAAGGTGGGTATGAAGCCTGTATAAAATTAGTAGAATCTTTGGAGATTTTTAGTCACGTAGCAAACTTGGGTGACACGAGATCTCTTATTATTCATCCTGCATCTACCACTCATCGTCAGTTGACTAGAGAGCAACAAGAGGCTGCTGGAGCAGCGCCAAACACTGTTCGAGTTTCTATTGGGATCGAATATGTCGGAGACTTAATAGCAGATCTAGATCAAGCCCTTACAAAAGCTACAGCTTGAACTAAAATAAAAACTATCACTTAAGTTCTCTAAAACTAGTAAAACTTTTGCTTTTTCTTTAAGTTGGAATTAATTTAGTATAAATTGAGACGAAGACTAAAATTATCTCTTTTTACCAATTTTTATTTAGCTAGCTAGTATTAGGAACCATGACTCCAGATTTTTCTCTATTGTTATCCGAAGACAGCATCGTTTTATTGCAGCGATCCCAAAATGGAATCGGATGGATTGAAAGAGGTCAAGCTATCACAAGCTCTAAACACTTAAAAAGTGAACTTGGGATACTAAAGGATATCTTACTCGGTTTAAACGGCAAAAATACGCCACTAAAGGTAATTCTTCCTATCTCCCAATTATTTTTTACCAAGTTCATTCTACCGGAAAATCAGTCACTAGACATTCGAGAGGTGTTAGAAGCTAAGACACCTTTCAAACTTGAAGAGCTTAATTATCATATAAGTGGCGAACACCCGAAATTTAATCTAATCGCCGTTTCAAAAGAGCTTTTGAATGAAGTTGAACGTTTTTTAATTCGGTTTGATTTTCAAATCTCTGGATATACTACGATGCCTAATTCAGACGATTTTAGAACCGAACCAAATTTAGGATCAAGTGTATTAACCAAATTTCATGAATTCATTCCAGATATAAATGTAGTTAAGATTATTCAAGAACCAAACCTAGATCCACAAATGTTAGCTTCAGAAAAAAAGCTTAGCTACTTAGGTTCAAGATTTTCTAACTCAAAATTAGATTCAATAAAACTACCTCTTACTAAAACGCCAAATCCCAATTTCAAGTTAACCGAACCGGGTACTATACCTAAAAATAAGATAGATAGTGGATTTGGGAATGAGCGGAAGTTAGGGTCATTTAACCCATTTGACGAATTAGAGAACCGTAAATCTGCAGAGATTAGAAATCGCATTAGAAAACTTCTAATAACACTTCTTTTTATAGTTATTCTTCCAACGGGTTTCTTCTCAATTTTTTCTTTAGCCAACTGGTATAACAAAGATACGACTACGAATTTAACCTCTAATTCATCACTTAATGGGCCAGGGCCTTCTCAAGATAAAGTTAATACAAAAACCCTCTCTAGTGATAAAATAATTGAAGAGGAAACTCTTCAGTCAAAAATACTTTCTGAAAAAAACAAAGCAAACCTGATATATACGGAAACAGGTATTTGGCAATTAGCCCCGATTTTAAAAGATATAAAAACTGAAAATGGTTCACATGAGTCTTATGAAGCAACCGTGGATCCTGAGCCAGCTTTTGAGGAAGCCCCATCACTTTTCAGTATTGCCAACGGAGATCAAGAATTACCTTTTATAACCCCACTTTCTCCGCTGGCGAATGCTACCGAGTTTTCCTTTAATTCCCTGGGCCTAGTGGAACCCAGCATTACAGGCGCAACAAACCCAGATGGAATATTGATTTACCTCGGGCAACCCCCAGTAGTAGCCAAGAGACGTCCTAGAAGCCTAAACATCATTCCAATTAATACTAATGATGAAATACCTGAAGAACTCAAACCAACGCCCCGACCGCGTAATATATTAGAACAAACTGACAACTCGATACTTGGGGTTAGCTCCCCTAATGAGTTTTCCAAATTTGCGCCTGGAAAACGGCCAAGTACCATTGCAAACCTTGTTAAGGAAATCAATGATTTCCGCGAAAATGATTCAAAGAAGTTTTCAATAGCCTTCTCGAGTCGCGCTAAGGCCAGCGGTCCTTCCCCAAATTCAGTAGTTAAGGCTGCCGTCATCAGAAGAACCATTGATCTAAAAAGAATTTCTTTAATTGGGGTTTTCGGCACGACTTCTAAAAGCGCAGCGCTTGTAAGGTTATCTAACGGGCAGATCGAGAGGCTTCAGGTGGGTGATGCTTTTCAAGGAGGGCGCGTCGCGTCCATCAGGAAAAATAAGCTGGAGTATATTAAAGATGGGAAGACTATAACGTTAGAGCTACCACGAAGCTAAATCAAAATTAGACTGGCCAACCCCAAAAACACAAAGAAGCCAACTACGTCTGTAACCGTAGTAACAAAAGTGCCTGATGCCAAAGCCGGGTCAACACCTAATCTTTCACAGCCTATCGGTATTAAGATTCCTGCTAGTGCTGCAATTGCTAAATTTATAACAATAGCAACTCCAATTACGAACCCCAATAAAGGGATTCCAAACCAAAACATGCCGATAAAACTCATGAATACGGCAAAGATAAATCCGTTTATTAAACTAGCCACAACTTCCCGCCGAACAGTTCTCCATAAATTTGACCGCGTAAGATCCTTAGTCGCAAGCGCTCTAACTGCAACGGTAAGTGACTGCGTTCCTGCATTGCCTCCCATCGATGCAATGATTGGCATGAGTATAGCCAGTGCAACAATCTGAGTTAATATTATTTCAAACTGACTAATTACAACGCTTGCTAAAATAGCCGTTCCCAAATTTATCGCAAGCCAAGGAAATCTTTGACGAACCGTTTCAAACGTATTGTCACTTATACTGGCATCTGAACTCACGCCGGCTAATCTTAAAATATCTTCTTGGGCCTCTTCACCCAAAACACTCATCGCATCATCAATTGTAATCACTCCGATCAACCGATCATCATAGTCAACTACGGGTGCAGATATCAAATGGTATTGATTAAATGCATATGCTACTTCCTCCTCGTCTTGAAAAGAAGGGACAGTCCGGAAGTTTTTTTCTAGAATTTCTACAAGCCTAACTTTTCGATTTGAAGAGAGCAACCTTCCCAAAGCAACGTAACCCGTTGGATGATATGCAGGGCTAACCAAAATTATATGATAGAACTGATCGGGCAGTGAAGTACTGCCCCGAAGGTAGTCAATCGTATCCCCCACAGTCCAATGCTCTGGGGCAACCACAACCTCTCGCTGCATCAATCGTCCAGCTGAAAATTCCGGGTAACCCAGCGACTGCTCAACAGCAATACGCTCTCCATCAGACAAAGCATCAAGAACTAATTTTTTTTGTGAATGCTCTAAATCCTCAATAAGGTCTACAACATCATCTGACTCTAAATCCCTAACCGCCTCTTTTAGAATTTGTGGGGCTAAAGATAGAATTATCTCTTCTCGTACGCTCTCTTTTAACTCAGAAAGAATTGCTCCGTCAAAATTTGACCAAAGTGAGATTAAAGATTCTCGTTGAGAGCTACTAACTTGCTCCAAGGCATCAGCAATATCGGCAGGGTGCAATGGCTCCAAAAGCGCATCCAGCATATTTGAGTCCCGGGTTTCAATCGAAATTAGAATTAAATCAACCAAACTTCGAGCAAGAGCGTAACCATCGCCTGGCCAGTCCTCTTGTTTATTAAATTTATCAGCCATGATGATATAAGTCCTTTATTTGATGATATCTATAGCCAAACCTTAGCTATAAAGGTAGACCTTAAGGGTAGTAAATTTATTTAAATGTGAACATCGGGCAGTATGATTAGTCAAACAAAAGTTCTATTGGGTCAAACACTAAGTTTTAATGATAACCCCTTGGTAAATGGTTTAAAAAATTCATACAGCCATGAGACTAACGGTATGGTTGTTATCAAAGATGGCATCATAACGGACGTTGGGAGCTCTGATACGATTCATAGTCCAAAAAATGCCACAATCGTAGATTATGGCCAAGATCTAATATTAGCTGGCTTTATTGACTCCCACCTGCACTACCCCCAAACAGCCATAATAAGTAGCTGGGGACGGCGCCTAATAGATTGGTTAAATGAGTACACTTTTCCAGAAGAGGAAAGGTTTTTTGACCACGATTACGCTATAGAAATTGCTAATAGATATTTTGATATTGCTCTCTCTAACGGTGTTACAACATCTGTGAGTTATGGGACTACACACCCTGAAAGTGTTAATGCTTTTTTTTCAGTTGCAAAAGCTAGGGGGTTAAGGGCGCTCACCGGTAAAACTTGTATGGACAGAAATGCTCCCGAAAACCTTATGGACAATGCTTTATTGGCTTACGAACAAAGCAAAGCATTAATCCAAAAATGGCATAAAGTAGATAGGTTGGAATATGTCATTACACCTAGGTTTGCTCCAACATCCTCGCCAGAACAGCTATTGGCCCTTGGCGCCTTATGGAAAGAGTATCCCGATTGCCTGATGCAAACGCACATCAGCGAGCAAATAGAAGAAATCGAATGGGTTAAAAAGTTATTTCCTCAGGCTAAGGACTATTTAGATACCTATGAAGCCAGTGGCTTAATTGGTTCACGAAGTTTATTTGGGCATGCAATTCATTTAAATGAACGAGAGATATCCCGCCTAACCGAAATAGGTTCATCGATAGCACACTGCCCAACATCGAATACATTCATTGGTTCGGGACTTTTTGATTTATCTGGACTGTCGGATAAAGGCCTCAACATTGGTTTAGCAACTGATATCGGTGGCGGTTCATCTTTTTCTATGCTTAGGGTTATGGCCGCGGCATATGAAATTGGCCAGTTAAGAGGCGACCCCATGCACCCTGCTCACCTTTTATGGTTATCCACCTGTGGTTCTGCAAAGGCTTTACACTTGAATCATAAAATAGGGAATCTGGTACCGGGTATGGAGGCTGATATTGTAGTATTAGACTTAAAATCCACGCCGGAGATCAAACAGAGAGCTGAGCGTTCTAATGATATTTGGGATCTCATATTTCCCACTATCATGATGGGAGATGATCGTGCTGTACGAGACACCTGGATTGCAGGCGAAAAGTGGGGTTTAATCAATTAATTGATGGATTTTAAAACACTTAAGGCAGCTAAATGTAACTCGTGCGTAGACGAAGCTAAAACCCTACCGCCTTCTTCTGCATGGCCGCCTCTCCAGTCCGTAACATAACCTCCAGCAGCTGTTATGACAGCAATAGGTGACTGGATATCATAAGGCTTCAAACCAACCTCAACAACCAAATCAATATGACCCAAAGCAAGTAAACCATATGCATAACAATCCATCCCAAAGCGGGTCAAACGACACATATTTGAAATATCGTTAAAAGCCTTATTCTCGACTTTAGACCCAGAATATGGGTCAGTCGAAAACATAATTGCCTCACTTAAAACCTTTGTTTGAGAGGTCTTTAACAGCCTTTTACTTAGAGGTCCGTTAAAGGATGCATGTCCAAACCCGCCGGTAAACCTCTCCCCTATATACGGTTGGTCGATAATGCCAAAAATAGAGCGGCCACTTTCGTTTACACTTATTAACGTTCCCCAAGTCGGT
The DNA here is from genome assembly GCA_027623875.1 of Pseudomonadota bacterium. GTDB lineage: Bacteria > Pseudomonadota > Alphaproteobacteria > Rhodobacterales > Rhodobacteraceae. Next base: position 805 of record JAQBUS010000023.1, on the reverse strand, counting down.
GTGCCAGATATATAACCTCTCGTTCCATCTATTGGGTCCAGGACCCAAGTTAAACCAGACGACCCTTTTTTCTCTCCATACTCTTCACCGATTATGGAATCTTCTGGCCTTCTGCTTTCAATCAATGTTCTCATTGCTGCTTCAGCAGCGCGATCAGCTATTGTGACCGGATCAAAACCCTCTTGATCTTTGTTTTCCGTATCTAATTTCGAATTGCGAAAATATTCTAATGTCTTTTCTCTCGCCACGTCAGCCAAATCATGCCCAAGCTTAATCAATTCCGCTGTTAGTTTTTTGTTCATGATAACTCCGAAACCTAAAACTCGTTAATTTAATTTTTTGTATTTAAGATCATAAAAAAAAATACTAAACTAACAGCAAGAAATTATCCACCAACCATATTTAGGACACCCTAGTGAAAGCATTTCAAGTTATTAATTTTGATACTAAGCCAACCCTTATTAACGTACCAATTCCAGTGCCGGGTTCAAAACAAGTGTTAGTAAAGATTTCTGCCTGCGGTTTAAATTTTGCAGATCTTCTTATGGTAAAAGGAACTTACCAAGACTTACCTCCAGTCCCATTTACCTTAGGAATGGAAGTTGCCGGTGAAGTGGTCGCATTAGGCCCTGATGTAAAAACCCCGATCATCGGCACGCGGGTTGCGGTATTCGGAGGAAATGGCGGCTTAGCAGAATATGGCTTATTCTCAGCGGATCTATGTGTTGAGTTGCCTCCCAACATGTCGTTTGAAGACGCCTCTGCTTTTCAAGTGGCTTACTCCACAAGCCATGTAGCACTAGAC
>JAQBUS010000022.1 GCA_027623875.1 Pseudomonadota bacterium | reverse complement strand
CCAAGTTCGCGACCGTTGATTTACCTGAGCCAGACAACCCAGTAAACCAAATTAATTTTGGCTGCTGATACTTTTGTTGTGCATGTGCTTCCTGGGTAATATCTAAGGCTTGCCAGTGAATATTTTGAGAACGACGTAGCGCATAATGAATAAGTCCAAGAGCCATAACTGAATTTGTTTTTTTATCGAAAAGACTGAATTGCCCGAGTTCAGGATTTTCAATATATGAATCAAAACATACAGGCTTATCAGTTGAAATATTACAAACACCAATAGCATTTAGGCTTAAGGTTTTTGAAGCGAAATGGTCCTTAAAATTCGAGTTAATTTCGTATTTTAAATCCGTTATAGTCGCGTTAACTTCCTGAGATTGCAATCGAAGCGTGTAATCGCGCCCCGGTAGCATTTGGTCATTGCCCTTCCATATTAAAGTACTTTCAAGTTGATCTGCGACCTGCGGGGGGGTTTCAGCGTTTGAAAGGATAACAGCAGCTGAGCAATTAATTTTAGCACTTAAGGTAAGCTTTATCTCTTGCTGGCAAAAAGCTTGTGATAAGCTTCCCTCAGATCCAGTAATTTTCTTTACTTTGACTAATTTTCCGATGGGGAGAACACGAATCGAGTCACCTACTGCAATTTTTCCAGTTAAAATAATGCCTGAGAACTCATGGGATTTCTCTTTTTGGAACTTGTCTAATCTACTTATTATCCTTAGGGGCAGCTCAACTGTCTTGAGATTGGGCACTGACAGTTGATTTAAATAACGTAGAATTGTTTCACGAGAATGGTTCATAGAATTATTTTAGCCTACCTTTATTGTGAGAGAATTATTTAAATGTATTTTTACTTTATTTCTATTCAAGTTTAAATCTTTTTAAATTTTTTTTAATGTAATCCCAATTATTCAAACTTATATTTTTTTTCCAGGTGGGATCTGTGTCTCCCACTGCACTTTGTGCCTCAAAGACTGCTCGGGCTATCGCCCTAGTCATACAGATAGCACCAGCATTTCCTAGCTTAACGGGGTCTGAAGTTGGGTTTTTCATTTCTCTTTGACCAGTCGAAACACCAAAAATTAAGTCTCCGTCCATTGGTGTATGGCTAGAGTAGATAGCTCTTGCGAATCCGTCATGTGCTGCCGACGCCATCCTTGTAGCACCCGCCTTATCAAGCGCAACATTAGTAGCAATAATTCCAATGGTAGTTGCTGAACCAAGTGAGGCTTTAGTTGTAATTAATTTACTGGGATCAAAGTTTGTTTCTATCCCTTGCCCCCCGAACTCTTTAAGCATTTCAAAAGGTGCGGCCCAGAATTTTGAACTTTCCCCAACAACTACGGAGCCGACTGGGTTAACTGCTACAATTGCCCCAATGATAACGCCATTTGAAAACTCAAGAGACGCTGAGCCGAGTCCGCCTTTTAGATTTGCTGTTGTTGCACCAGTTCCAGCCCCATAGGAGCCTAACTTAAAATTTCTTGACGCTTTATTTGCTGCTAAGTAGCCTAGATCTGAGTAGGGGTTTTTTGTTCACTGGTGATTTCCTCCGCTAGAGAGATCGAATAAGATAGCTCCTGGAACTATTGGCACAATACTCTTTCCAACGGAAAAACCTTTATTATTTTCTCTGCAATAAGTCATTACACCTGAAGCACTATCTAGCCCAAAGGCTGACCCACCGGACAACACTAATCCATTTATGAGCGTTACCGTTTTGTCCGGGCTCAGTAGATCAGTTTCGCGTGTTCCTGGAGCGCCTCCCATAATCGCGACACCGGCTGTAAGTTGTGTCTCTGATAGAAGTACCGTGCATCCTGATTTAAGAGTGGTGTCTTGAGCATTGCCAATTAGAATTCCTGGTACATCTGTGATTAAGTTTCGTGACCCCGGTTGCATACTGGACTCCATTTTCTTATGAATATTGTTGGTATTGGTGTGATAGTCTTTGCAAAGGTTTTCAATCTCTAATAGATGACCCTTAATCTAAATCTAATTTATACAACTGCTTAAATTCTAATTAGTATTAAATCAAAAAAAGATCAGGTTTTTTAAAATTTGACCATAAGTTTTTGATTAAATGTTTGAAAAGTATGAAAAATAAGGTGTTGTGGTTTGACAGAAAATTTAAAAATAGCGGTTTCAGTATCTGGTCTCTCGAAAACCTATAATAATGGTTTGATTGCCTTAAACGATATATCTTTAGATATTATGAAGGGCGAAATTCTAGCTCTTTTGGGTTCGAATGGAGCCGGTAAGACGACTCTCATTTCTATAATTTGCGGCATAGTTAACCCGACATATGGGGTCGTAAAGGTGGGAGGCTATAATGTAATTTATCAGTATCGGGATGCCAGACGCTTAGTAGGTTTGGTACCTCAAGAGCTATCTTTAGAGTCTTTTGAGACTGTTTTTGATACTATAAAATTTTCCAGGGGTTTGTTTGGTAAACCGAGGGACAACTGTTACCTCGAGCGCACGCTTCGCCAGTTATCACTTTGGGACAAAAGAAATACCCCAGTACTTGAGCTGTCTGGTGGTATGAAACGTAGAGTGCTAATAGCAAAAGCACTTAGCCATGAACCTAGAGTTCTTTTCCTTGATGAACCAACAGCTGGCGTGGATGTCCAACTCCGAAAAGACATGTGGAAAATAGTTCGATGCTTACGCGAAACAGGTGTAACAGTTATTCTGACTACGCATTATATTGAGGAAGCTGAATTAATAGCTGATCGAATTGGGGTTATTGATAAAGGTAAGCTATTATTGCTCGACGATAAGAGTGTTCTAATGAAAAAGATGGGAAAAAAAGAACTACAGATAGATCTTCAAGTACCAATTGATGTAATTCCAAATTCGATATTAAAATATAATATAAAACTAACAGATGATCATGAATCATTGATATATACGTATGAAAAAAATTCTGATCGGCTTGGAATTTCAAAGCTATTAGGTGATTTGGCTGCTGCTGGTGTCATATTGAAAGACGTTTCTACGAGGCAGACGTCACTTGAGGAAATATTTGTAGATCTTGTTGGAGAAAAGAAGTGAGTTTTTTAGCGATACAAACGATTTACATCTATGAAATGCGGAGATTTCTCCGAACACTTTTTCAAAGTTTTTTTTCTCCCATAATTTTGACATCTTTATATTTTATTGTATTTGGAGCTGCGATAGGTAGTAAAATTAATACAGTTGACGGAGTAAGTTATGGTGCCTTTATCGTTCCAGGCTTGATAATGCTTAACGTTATGAATGAGAGTACATCAAATGCAAGTTTCGGAATTTTTATGCCTAAATTTGAGGGCACTATTTATGAGATTTTGTCAGCACCAATAAGTTTTTACGAAATTGTCTTAGGTTATGTTGGAGCAGCCGCGACAAAGTCGATTATTATTGGTTTGGTAGTTTTAGGCACGGCTTATCTATTTGTTGAACTTCCGATTGCTCATCCTGGCATTATGCTTTTCTTTCTTTTGATGACATGTATTAGTTTTAGCCTTCTCGGTTTCATTATTGGAATTTTGTCTAAAAATTGGGAACAGTTACAGGTGATGCCTCTCCTAGTTATAACACCATTAGTGTTTTTGGGTGGGAGCTTTTATTCAATCTCGATGCTCCCACCGGTCTGGCAATATATCACAATGTTTAATCCAGTTGTTTACCTTATATCTGGTTTTAGGTGGTCATTTTTTGGAATCTCTGACGTACCAATTTTTATTAGCCTTGTCGCGATTATATTCTTCACCGCGGGTTGTGTCATGATAATCTGGTGGATATTTAAAACTGGGTTCCGGATCAAACAATAAAAATTTATGAGAAAGCTGTATCCAGAGCTAGTTTTACCATTTCACCAAAGCTTTTCTCTCTCTCTGAGGCAGGGAGTTCTTCCTTTGTAATTAGGTGATCGGAGGCGGTTAATATCGCCAGAGTCTTGCGCCCATAACGTGCCCCTAATGTATATAATTCAGCTGTTTCCATTTCTACCGCCAGAATCCCGTGACGGATCATTTGTTCAGTTAAGTCTTCTCGCTCGTCGTAAAATACGTCTGACGAGTAAACCCCTCCTATATGAGTGGGGAAATTTCTTTCGGCAGAAATTTTCGCTGCCTTATTAAGGAGATCCCAAGTCGCTATAGGGGCGAAGTTTAAATCTCTAAAAATGGTTCTAGATGGATTGGATACAGTTGATGCTGTTACCGCGAGTATCATATCTCTTAAATTAATATGTTTCTGCATTGCACCAGCTGACCCAATCCTTATTAACGTTTGGGCATTATAATTCTTTATAAGTTCGTTAACGTAAATTGAGAGCGATGGCATGCCCATTCCGGACCCTTGAATTGTTACTCTGTTACCTTTCCAAAAACCTGTATAACCCAGCATCCCTCTGACATCATTTACTAATTTTGTATTCTCAAGAAATGTATTGGCAGCCCATTTTGCTCTAAATGGATCCCCAGGAAGTAAAACCGTCTCTGAAATGTCCTCAGGGAGTGCACCGATATGAATTGTCATAAAAAGTCCTTTTTAAGATAACGGATGAGCGTTTTGAGGCGCTATTTAGCTCTTTTTTGTTCTTCGGTAGTGACTTTAATTTTGCAAGCATGGATATATTCGTAATTACCCGCTCCTTCGTTTCAGGTCAAATTGAAAAAAATTAATGGTACTAACCGTCTTTACTTTCGTAGCTCGAGGATAAAGAAGACTTATTTTTAGATATAGTTTTAAAATGAAAACAGAAATATAGTTAGTCCTATTTCGGGGTTAAAATGGTCAGAACACAGCTTGCACAGAAAAAATTTATAAAATTTACAGTAGTATATCCACTGGCAAAGAATCTCTAAATTTGTTATTGTTTAAAGATGAATGTAACTCCAGATATTGTTGTCTATTCGGCTGATCAATCGGCTGCTTTAGAGCAGGTTCAAGAAATTTTACTAAACGCCGGTGTTGATTTAAATTCCAAAACCTCCAGTCAAATTAATGAAAATTCCAAAAGTTTAATCGCAGTTATTGGTCGTGCTGGTTCAGGAAAAACAATGCTGCTGACAGATCTAGTCGCTAGGGTAAAAGAAAGTGGTGTTCGTTTAATTTTACCAGATTATTTTAAAGTTGATAAAGAAAACCGTAGAACGCTTTCTATTTTAGCCCCAACTAATAAAGCAGCGAGTGTTCTTAGGAACCGTGGTGTACCAGCTACAACTATACATAGAGTTCTTTATACTCCACTTTATGATCCAGAGTATGAGAAAATTGCAGATTGGTTGGTCGACGGGGGTAAAAAGCCAGTAGTGAAAGGCTTCGATGAAAAAGCTTTGGATCGAGCAAATTCATTTTATTCACAAAACAAGTCTATACCTGGAGCATTCGCTTCTATTGGGCTTAAAGGATCTGACTTCATAAAGGGTTGGAAGCGACGAGACGAATCCCTTGATATTGGTTTTGTGGACGAATCATCTATGCTTGATGATCAACAGTTAAAAGATTTATCTGAAATTTTTAATACGTTAGTCCTTTTTGGGGATCCAGCTCAGCTTCCACCTGTTGGGCAGTCGGGAGAAATGACTTTTGACAAATTACCTGAAAACAAAAAGATTTTTCTATCTAGGATACATCGTCAAAGCCAAGACAACCCTATTTTAGACTTGGCGCACGCTCTTGCTGATCCATGTATAGATTTTAGTGCTTTTGAAAATTTGGTTGAAGATTTTTCAAGGGTTGATGATCGTATCGTTTGCGCCGGGAGTGTAAAAGCTGATCTGATGTCCCGCTCCCCAGTTTTGGTTTGGAGAAATAATACGAGAGTACGTCTAATCCAGGCTTATCGATTGGCCTATGGTTCCAAAGAGGACATGCTTTTAGTTGGCGAACCCCTTATATGTGATGGTATTGAGCTACCTCTTAAGCACCGAAAAAAAAGAATTGATCTTGAAGCTCGAGGATTAATAAAAGGCGCCCAGGTAATATATCTTGGTTCAGGAAAAAAGAACGGTTTTTCTAGGCTTCATGTAATTGGCGCGGAAGACCCTAATGTAAGTGTGGCTTCAATTATAAAAATAGAAACACTGGATCAAGACGAGCCATTTATTCCGTTCGCTGCTCGAATGGGAGCGACTTTTCTTCATGGGGCAGCTATCACTATTCATAAGGCTCAAGGCTCACAATGGGAAAGTGTTCAGGTATTTTCACCTGATATCTACGCATCGGCTATGTCAGGGCGCAGCGAAGCTGGTCAACCTCTTTGGAAGAGATTAGCCTATGTGGCAATAACAAGGGCACAGAAGAGACTATATTGGGTTAAAAAGAATAGATTAGAGAAGCCTACATGTGTTTTAGCAGTAGCTGATTTAGCCGTTTAGTTCTTGTTGTTAAAGCCTTACGTATCTAAAGGCAGCCGACGCACCCCATCCAGCGCTTATGGCTATAAAAATAGAAAGAAGACCATAGATAAGAGGTGACTTATGAGCCAAGTCATAAATGAAGCGTTCAATTCCTACTTTGTTAATAGATACCTCAGTTGAAAAGTAATCAATTATGCTCCTACCACGAATTAGAAATATACGGATTTGGTATTGTCCCTCTACTAGATTTGCAGGCAATGTAACGTCAGTTGCAAACAGTGTCTCATCTTTCAGTGAAACACTGTTGCTTAAATCGTGGTAAAGATTTTGTTCCTGCCGAATTCTTATTAAAGCGTCTATAAATTGATCAACATCTTGAACTGTTCCAGAATTTCCAACTGAGCGAATAGCTTTTTTTATAGAAATTCTGTGTCGAAGGTCTTCAGTCTCGCTAATTATGTCTGCGACATTTCCCGTGGCAGCTACGGCATAAAAACTTGGAGCAGCATCTACTTCCAGTGTTTTAGAGTTCATCCAGATTACAGTTTTTTTAGCTTTTTTTCTTACCTGTAATTTTTCTAACGGCCCAGATACCGTTATTACGATCTCGAGTGGGCCATCCGATTTATCAGCCGGTTTAATAGCTGAGTCTCTTTTAACAGCACCATATATAAAAATATCCGATCCATTAAAGTTTGTAGTTATAGCTACTTCATCTTTAGAAAGTTCGGCGACTAACTCCTCAGCGTGAATAGAGCGAGTTGCAAAACAGAAGAATATTATGATCAAAGATTTTAGGCTCAATGACTTAAACCTTTGTCTACTGAAAATAGATCACTTGGTTGCAAGACCAAATCACCGGCTATTTTAAGGCAAACAGCTATCACGAGTAAAGAAAGAAGAATTCGCAATTGTTCCGCTTTTAGCTTTAACCCTATACGAGTTCCGATTTGAGCTCCAAGAACTCCTCCAACTAACAAAAGGAAGGCAAGAGCCATATCAACTGTGAAATTAGTGGTGGCGTGCATTATTGTCGTGAAAGCGGTGACAAAGATTATTTGGAAAAGAGAAGTCCCAACCACTACTTTCGTAGGCATACCTAATAGATAAATCATCGCTGGAACCATAATAAAGCCCCCACCAACACCCATTATGGCTGATAAGATTCCTACAAAAAATCCAACCGCTAGAGGGGGTAAAACCGAGATATATAATCCAGATTTTCTAAATTTTACTTTAAAAGGTAATGCATAAATCCAACCGTGTTTTTTTCGTATAACTCTTACGTGATTGGCTTTAGATCTTATTATTGCTCGTAGGCTCTCTAAGAACATCAGCCCACCAATGATGCCAAGAAATATAACGTAAGAGAGTTTTACTAATAAATCTACTTGGCCTAATTCTCTAAGAAGTGCAAAGATTTGAATTCCAATAGTTGCGCCACAGAGTCCACCAATCAACAAGACCAAACCCATTTTTATATCAACATTTTTTCTCTTGAAGTGTGCGAGGAAGCCTGAAAAAGATGATCCTACAATCTGGTTGGCCTCTGTGCCAACAGCTACAGCTGGAGGTATTCCAATAAAGAACAGTAGTGGGGTCATGAGAAATCCGCCGCCCACACCAAACATACCGGACAGTACACCAACTATTCCACCAAGTCCTAATAAGAGGAAGGCGTTAACAGACATTTCAGCTATAGGAAGATAAATTTGCATAAAAGCTTCCTATTCCTCTTAGTGGGTTATTCGCAATACACAACTTTCTTAATTTAAAGAAAAATATGCGACAAATCGGAGCTATAGTTAATCTTTAATGTAGGGCATGCCGCCAGCAAGTGGTGGAGTCGCTTTACCGACGAAACCAGCAAGAATTATTACGGTTAAAACATATGGCAGGGCTTGCATAAATTGGACAGGTAATATTAACCCAAATATATCAATATTCTGAAATCTATTTGATATCGCCTCTAAGAGCCCAAATAAAAGAGTTGCAGATAAAATATGCCATGGACGCCATTTCGCGAATATCAAGGCAGCTAGGGCAATAAAGCCTCTACCAGCACTCATATCTTTAACAAAACCCGCGGCTAGACCTGTTGATAAATATGCCCCAGCTAGGCCACACAAAACGCCACAAATTATAATAGCGGCATATCTAAGCTTAACAACAGATATTCCAGCTGTATCTACTGCTGCTGGATTTTCGCCAACAGCGCGCAATCGTAGGCCAAACCTAGTTCGAAATAATATATACCAGCTTATTGGAACAAGTAATAAAGCAACATATGCTAAAAATGTATGCCCGGAGAGAAGCTCTGAATAAATTGGCCCGAGCACTGGGACGCCAGAAATTTGCTCGGAGAAGGGTAGGGAAATCTCTTGGAATCGCGCGTTCCCTCTGAGGGATGGAGTGCGACCTCCTAATTTAAACCAACTCTGTCCAATAAGCACGGTGATACCTGCTGCAAGAAAATTAATGGCAACGCCGGAAATAAGTTGATTTCCTCGAAAGGTTATTGATGCTAGGCCATGTAATATAGATAAAGTCAGAGAAGCTAGAACACCAAAACAAAGGCCCAACCAAACAGATCCGGTCACGCTTGCCATGGCTGCTGCAAAAAATGCGGCCGCTAACATTTTTCCTTCAAGACCTATATCAAAAATCCCAGCGCGTTCACTAAAAAGTCCAGCCAGGGCACACAAAAGCAAAGGTATTGCTAACCTTATTGTTGAGTCTAGTACTTGGATTAAAGTATTGAAATCCATTAGCCTTTACCCTTAGTGGTTTTTATCCAAAGCCACTCTAATGGTGTTCTTACCATATTTTCTAATGCACCTGTAAATAAAATTACTAACGCCTGTATGACTACTATTAGCTCTCTAGGTATTGTAGTCCACATTGCTAGCTCTGCCCCTCCTTGGTACAGAAATCCGAATAGTAAAGCTGCTAGGAGAACACCCAGAGGGTGGTTTCTTCCCATCAAGGCTACCGCTATTCCAATAAATCCAGCTCCTTCAGTGGAGTTCATTATTAAGCGTTCGGCCTCACCCATTACATTGTTGATTGCCATCATACCGGCAAGGGCTCCAGATATAAGCATGGAAACCATTATGATTTTGAACGGTAAAATACCTGCATACACCGCAGCGGATTCGGAATGCCCAAATGCCCTAATTTGATACCCCCAACGAGTGTGCCAGATAAACAACCAGACAAAAACACAAGCGGCTAACGCGATGAAAAAACTAACATTAGCAGGCCCGGCCTTGGAAAAAGAAATTCCCACAACCTCAAGGATATCATGTAAAGATGGTAATTTAATTTCTGATGAAAATTTAGCCGTCGCTGGATCCATAGAGCCGGTGGGACGCATTACGTTCACCAGTAAATAATTCAAAATAGCTGC
>JAQBUS010000021.1 GCA_027623875.1 Pseudomonadota bacterium | reverse complement strand
TTTTATTGAGGCGCCCTTCAAGAAACTTTCAATTTCTGCTCTCATTTCCTCTAAACCCGGTGGAGGACGTAAGCGGCTTTCAGCTCTTTTTATGATATGCCAACCAAACTGAGTTTGAACAGGGTTAGAGACTTCACCATCTTTTAATTCAAGGACAACTTTTTCAAATTCTGGAACCATAGCCCCCTTACCAAACCAGCCTAGGTCTCCACCCTGGGGTGAGCTAGGGCCGATGGATTCTTTTTTTGCAAGATCAGAGAAGTCGTTTCCGGAATCAATAAGTTTTTTTATATTTATTGCATCGATCTTGTTTGTTAATAAGATATGCGCAGCCTTATATTCTTGTGTGGATGGCAACGTAGAGTAGTCCTTGTTATAAATTTCCTGGATTGCGACCTCATCTATATTTTTCTTATTAAGCTCCATTATAAACTCATTTGACAAGTACGCTCTCATTTCATTTTCATAACCAAATCTAAGAGCTGTGTTGCTTTTGTTCTCAACAATATCTGCTGTGACTTGCTGTTGAATAAGCTGGTCTAAAATGCCGTGAAAAAGAACTCTATCTTCGAGAGCTTTGTATTCTGGTGGTAATCTTGTTTGCATTGCAATCACATGACCAACGGTAATTGCTGTACCATTTACGGTAGCTAATACAGTTTTAGCATCCTGCGCCACGAGTTTTTGATTAAATAAAATTAAAAAAGAAGTTATTAAAGTTAGTTGAACTAATTTGCTCATTTGTTTATCTCCGGACCCTCGAAAAAGGCATTAACGTTGACACCGCACCACTCGCCCCTTAAATCGCGTTGGGTTAGACACTATATTAATAGAATAACGAAATATTTTGTTATCGCACAAGCGTTAAGATCGATATATAAAATATTTTAGAAAAACTTAGGGTAGCTTGTTATGTTTGGTCTTGGATCTATTTCAAAAAAACTGTTTGGAACGCCAAACGATAGAAATGTAAAACAGGTTAAGCCTATAGTCGATAAAATAAATGCTTTGGAACCTTATTATCTGACTTTGACAGATATAGAAATAAAAGAAAAAACAGCGGAGCTGTCAGTTAAAGTTAAGAGTGGAATGCCTTTAGAGGATATTCTTCCAGAGGCTTTTGCTAACGTTCGTGAGGCGGCAAAGCGGGCGATAGGTCTTCGAGCATTTGACGTCCAGCTTATTGGTGGCGTGTTTTTGCATCAGGGAAATATAGCTGAGATGAAAACAGGAGAGGGAAAGACACTTGTAGCTACGTTCCCTGCCTATCTTAATGCCTTGACGGGTAAGGGAGTGCATATAGTTACGGTGAATGACTATTTAGCCAAGAGAGACTCTGAATGGATGGGAAAAGTTTATTCAGCTCTAGGGCTTAAAACTGGGGTGGTTTACTCCCAACAACCCGATTCTGAAAAAAAAGAAGCATACGCTGCAGACATAACTTACGCTACCAATAATGAGTTGGGATTTGACTACCTTAGAGATAACATGAGGTCTGATTTGTCTGAAATGGGTCAGAGAGATCATTATTATGCAATTGTTGATGAAGTAGATTCAATTTTGATTGATGAGGCGAGAACGCCCTTAATTATTTCAGGCCCCTCAGATGACAGGTCGGAGCTCTATAATACGGTAGATCAACTTATACCTTTGATTTTAGAAGAACACTTTATTTTGGATGAAAAAACGCGTGGCGTTACCATAACCGAGTTAGGGAACGACTTTTTAGAGTCTAAGTTAAGAGAGATAGATCTTTTGCCAGAGGGCCAATCTCTTTATGACCCGGAGAGCACCACATTGGTGCATCATATAACAGAAGCACTTAAGGCGCATAAGGTTTTTAAAAAAGATAAGGATTATATGGTACGAAATAATGAAGTGGTATTGGTGGATGAGTTTACCGGGAGAATGATGACCGGGCGGCGTCTTTCGGGTGGCCTTCATCAAGCTATTGAAGCAAAAGAACACTGTTTAATACAGCCAGAAAATGTGACTTTAGCTAGTGTCACTTTTCAAAATTACTTTAGGCTTTATGAAAAACTTTCTGGGATGACTGGTACCGCCACTACCGAGGCAGAGGAATTTCTAGAGATTTACGGACTCGGGGTAGTTGAGATACCAACAAATGAAGTTATTTCCCGGATTGATGCACATGATGCAGTCTACCGTACTGCAAAAGAAAAATATGAGGCAGTGGTTGAGGAAATAAAAAAAGCAACAGATTTAGGGCAACCTGTTCTTGTGGGAACGACCTCAATAGAAAAATCTGAATTTCTTTCAAAGTTGTTAGATGGGGCTGGAGTAGTACACAATGTTTTAAATGCTCGTCAACATGAACAAGAAGCTGAAATTATTGCCAATGCTGGGAAATATGGAGCTGTAACGATCGCAACTAATATTGCTGGTCGGGGTACTGATATTCAGTTGGGCGGAAATGTTGAAATGAGAGTTTTCCAAGAGCTTGTAAAGGATCCTGGAAATGATCCAGATGAGGTGCGTTTAAAAATTGAAACCGAAATTGCGGATGAAAAGAAAAAAGTAAAGGTCGCTGGCGGTTTATATGTTTTGGCGACAGAGCGGCATGAAAGTCGTCGGATTGACAATCAGCTTAGGGGGAGGTCGGGTCGACAAGGTGATCCAGGAAGATCGGCGTTTTTTTTAAGTCTTGAGGATGATTTAATGAGAATTTTCGGCTCTGAGCGTTTAGATAAAATGTTGTCAAAGCTTGGGATGAAGGAGGGAGAGGCTATAATACATCCTTGGGTTAATAAGTCTCTTGAAAAAGCGCAGGCTAAAGTCGAGGGCAGAAACTTTGATATAAGAAAACAGCTTCTCAAATTTGATGATGTTATGAATGATCAAAGAAAAGCTATTTTTGGTCAACGTTTGGATGTAATGAAGTCTGAAAACGTTAGCGAAATTGTTCAGGATATGCGCTATCAATTAATTGACGATCTAGTTGATGAGCATATGCCTCCTAAGACTTATGCAGATCAATGGGACATAACTGGCCTTAACGAGGCTTTAAACGAAAAGCTTGGATTTAATACACCGGTCGTAGAGTGGGCGGAAGAAGAAGGTGTGGATGACAGAGAAGTAACAGAAAGACTATATAAATTAATTGATGAGCGGATGGCTAAAAAATCCATTGATTTTGGCGTTGAAACAATGAGGAATATAGAAAAACAAGTTTTATTACAAACAATTGATGGAAAATGGCAAGACCATTTGTTAAAATTAGAGCACTTGCGGTCGGTTGTTGGGTTTAGGGGGTACGCACAGCGTGATCCCTTGAATGAATATAAAACAGAGAGCTTTCAGCTCTTTGAAAGTATGTTAGAGGGCTTACGCGGAGATGTTTCTGAAAAATTAGGGAAAATCCGTCCGATCTCTGAAGAAGAGCAGAGAGAGCTTATGGAGCAAATGGCTCAACGCGAGGCTCTTAAAAATGAGCAAGTTTCAAAGGTCTTAAGCAACCAAGCCTCTCTCTCTGAAGGCGCATCTAAATTTGATGAATCCAATCCAAACACCTGGGGAAGCCCAGGAAGAAATGCATCTTGTCCTTGCGGGTCAGGAAAGAAATTTAAGCATTGTCATGGTAGGCTTTAAGCTCGCTTAATAATTAAAAAACAAGTTTTTTGGCGATAAGGTAAATATTTCAAAACCTTTTGATGTTACACCTACTGAGTGCTCAAACTGAGATGACAAAGATTTGTCTCGAGTTACAGCAGTCCAGCCATCATTTAAAACCTTTGTATCGGGTTTACCCAAGTTTATCATTGGTTCGATAGTAAAAAACATTCCCTCTTCTAAAACAGGACCAGAGCCCGCCACACCATAATGTAGAACATTTGGTGGAGCATGAAAAACCCGTCCTAGTCCATGACCGCAAAAGTCTCTAACAACCGACATGCCATTAGCTTCAGCATAATTCTGAATAGCAAAACCAATATCCCCAAAAGTATTACCTGGTTTTACCTGCTCGATACCCTTAAAGAGCGCATCGTGAGTCACAGCAATGAGCCTTTCAGACTTTTTACTTATATTTCCTGCGCAATACATACGACTGCTATCACCGTACCAGCCCTCTACAATCACTGTCACATCAATATTTAGGATATCTCCTGAATTAAGAGTCTTTGGGCCAGGAATGCCATGGCAAACAACATGATTAATGCTAATACACGATGAATGTTTATAGCCTTTATAGCCTACAGTTGCAGAAGTGGCCCCCGACTTAACAACCATATCATGTATAATGCTATCTATTTCTAGGGTCTTTATTCCAGGAACTATTGCGTCGCCAACCTCATCTAAAATATCAGCAGCAATTCTTCCAGCTTTAGCCATCCCTAAGAAGTCATTCTTTTCGTGGATTCTGATGCCGTCTTTCGTTATGTGGTTTTTACTGTTGCTCATTTTTGAAACTCGTTAACTATTTTAATAAAAAATATAAGTACATAATACTAAACGTATAGGGATAAAAGAAAGCTAATTAACTCAAGTTAAAATTAATATCAAATTGACTTTCTTTTTACAATAATAGGGTCTTAATTAGATTACACACTACTAGCATTTTAAGGAGTATTTTTAGATGCCTAACCCGACAGCTTCAATGTTAGTAATTGGAGACGAAATTCTTTCGGGTCGTACTCGGGATTCTAATATGCATTACCTTGCGCAACACCTTACAAAAGTTGGAATTGATTTAAAGGAAGTAAGGGTGGTTTTGGACATTACAGAAGATATTGTTGATTCGGTACAAATCTTAAGTAAGCGGTACGATTATGTTTTTACTTCTGGTGGCATCGGTCCCACGCATGATGATATTACCACAGATGCGATAGGAATGGCTTTTGGGGTCAAAGTAGAAATAGATAAAGAAGCCAGAGCTATTTTAGAAAAAAACTACCAAGGGAAGGGTTTGGAGCTTAATGAATCCCGGTTAAGAATGGCTCGCATACCTTGTGGAGCTATCCTTATAAATAACTCGGTATCTGCTGCACCAGGCTACAATATTTTTAATGTTTTTGTAATGGCCGGTGTTCCGTCTGTATTTCAAGCTATGTTTGATTCTGTTTTGCCGTCTCTTTTGGCTGGGACACCAATTCAGTCACGAACACTAACGGTTATGAGGGGGGAGGGAGAAATTGCTCTAAAACTTGCAAAGTTTGCAAAAAAAAATCAAAACGTGTCTTTTGGATCTTATCCCTTTCAGTTGGATAGCGAATATGGAACAAATATTGTGATCAGGGGGGTCGACCCGGTTACTCTTGATGGGTTGTGCGCTGCGCTATTGGATCAGCTCTTGAAGGAAAACCATGAATCTTGAAAACTTTTGGGTTGCTAACGATTTCTGTTGGCCGGCGAAGACAACATATAATTTGGGGCCTTGGACGATTAGATGCGGAAAAGGTGGAGGTAAAAGAGTTTCAGCGGCAACTAGAAATGGGAGTTTTGTATTTTCTGACGTTATATTGGCAGAAGATAAGATGCGAGAATTATCCCAACCTGCAATGTTTAGAATTTCTAAAAATGATGAAGAGCTTGATTCTGTTTTAAGTAAAAACGGTTATTTAATTGTTGATCCAAGTACTATTTACAGCTGTAATATAAAGAAAATTTCTACACTTAATTTGCCGTTATTAACTGCCTTTACTGTTTGGCCACCTCTTCATTTAATGAAAGAAATTTGGTTAAGCGGTGGAATTGGTTTAGAGCGACTTGCAGTTATGGACAGGACAATGCATCCGAAAACATCAATTTTAGGAAGAATTAACAATAAGGCATCAGGGTGTGCTTTTGTTTCGACATACGAAAACATAGCTACTATACATGCTGTTCATGTACTTCCGTCTTCTAGACGTTTAGGTTTGGGTAGGTATATGCTAATTGAGGCAGCTAATTGGGCGATGGAAAGAGGTTGTTTATATTTTTCTCTTATCGCATCAGATTCAAATGAAAAAGCAAACCAGCTTTATACAAAATTAGGGATGGAGCCTATAGGGCATTATCATTATCGAATTAAGATATAGGATATTAAATTTATGAAAAAAAACCAAAAGGTAATTGCCTTGGATTTACCTCCGATGGAACCACTTCCAGAAAATGTAAAAAAATATTTTGATACATGTCTTGAAAAATTAGGCATTATTCCTAATGTTTTAAAGGCATATTCCTTTGATACTCACAAGTTAAATGCTTTTTCTGGTTTATATAACGATCTTATGTTGGGTCAGAGTGGCTTGTCAAAGTTAGAGCGGGAAATGATAGCAGTTGTTGTTTCGTCAGTTAATAAATGCTTTTATTGCCTAGTGGCGCACGGCTCAGCTGTTCGTGAACTATCCAGAAATCCAATTCTTGGAGAAATGTTAGTCATGAACTATAGAGTTGCTGAGCTCGACATGCGCCAAAGGAAAATACTGGATTTCTCAGTTAAAATGACAGAAAATAGCTATAAAATAGATGAGAGTGATCGACAAAAACTTCGAGAGGTTGGATTGCTAGATAGAGATATATGGGACATTGCAGCTGTTGCTAGCTTTTTTAATATGACGAACCGAATGGCTTCTGCCGTTGATATGCGCCCAAACGAAGAATACCACCAGAATAGCAGATGAAGCTTATAAGTTTTTTCACGATTCTTGTGCTTTTTGGGGTTACGGTAGCTTTTGCTCAGTTGGAGCTTTTACTGCCGGGTGTTTATCATGAAACTCATTTAGAAGAGCAGGAGTTTAGAACTTACCAATTACCAGTGGGCCCCTTCCGCAATGGAAAAGTAAAAACGGTCAGTGTTGACGGTGAGGTTGTTAAGAGAGCTTGGCGTGTAATTAGTGAGAATGACACAACTACAACGCTTATGGATAGCCTGCGCAAACAGACCGAAGCGGCTGAATTTAAGTCGATATTTGACTGTGATACCGATCAATGTGGAGGGTTTGATTTTAGGTTTCATGGAGAAATTTTTCTAGCCCCTAAAATGCATATTGATCTGGGTAATTACAAATTTCTATCCGCTGAACGTAAGCAGGGTAACGAGAGAGAATATTTAAGTCTGGTGGTAAGCAGAGGAGGTAATTCTTTGTTTTTACAGTTAACCTTTATCGGACCTCCAGCCCAATTAAATTTGAAAACAAAGTCTTCTAACAAAGTTGCTGAATCAGTTTTAGAGCCAAAAAATACTTTAATGGAAACAGTAGCAGAGCTCTTAGAAAAATATGGTTCAGCAGTTTTATCTGATGTAGAGTTTGAGGTTGGATCTGGCGAGCTTAAGGGAGAAGATTATTTGTCTTTGTCTGATCTTTCTCAGTATCTTAAATCTAATACGAAAGTGAATATTGCGCTTGTTGGACATACAGATTCGGAGGGAGACACAGACCGCAATATGGAACTTTCAAAAGAAAGAGCAGATTCTGTGTCTATGGTGCTCATATCAAAATTCGAGGTTAATCCATCCCAAGTAAATTCATATGGTATAGGGCCCTTATCGCCCCGTGTTAGTAATTTGAACGCCACCAGCAGGAGTATGAATCGGAGAGTTGAAGTTATCTTATTAAATTCCAAATAACTAACATAACAGTTTTCGACATACCTTCCGTTCGCTGGTTAAGGCGGTGAATTGATAATTGGCAAAAGCGAATAAAGAAGTTATGCTAACCGCTATAAAAAAAGAATTAAGTAAAGAGACCTATATAATGTTTGCCACTTGGCTATTGTTTAATTTTTACAGGAAAGTTCTAATACGTTAGGTGGACGAAGTGTTTCTGGATACAAAAATGACAGGTTATGTGGTGTCAGGCAAGAAAGGAGGTTCCCATGAATTGGATAACAAATTATGTTCGCCCAACAATTAATTCCTTGTTCTCTCGTAGAGAGGTTCCAGAAAACCTTTGGTCTAAGTGCTCGGAATGCCGAACTATGCTTTTTCACCGAGAGCTCACTGACAATCTAAATGTTTGTACAAACTGTGATCACCATATGTCTTTTAAGCCGCGGGATCGTTTCACAGCATTGTTTGACGGCGGTATTTTTTCTGAAATTGAAGTACCCACTCCCATAAGTGATCCATTAGTTTTTAGGGATCAAAAAAAATACACGGATAGATTAAAGTCGGCAGTTAAAGAACTTGGAGAAAAAGAGGCGATGCTGGTCGCTGAAGGGGAGGTTATGCGTACACCTATTGTGTGCGCATCCCAAGATTTTAGGTTTATGGCTGGATCTATGGGAATGTACGTTGGAAACGCCATAATAAGTGCAGCAGAAAGAGCCGTAAATACTAAGCGGCCCCTAGTGCTTTTTTCTGCAGCTGGAGGAGCTAGGATGCAAGAGGGTATCTTAAGTTTAATGCAAATGCCGAGAACAACAGTTGCAGTTCAAATGTTAAAAGAAGCAGGCCTTCCATATATTGTTGTTTTAACCCACCCAACAACGGGAGGGGTTACAGCTTCATACGCAATGCTTGGTGATATACAGATAGCAGAACCGAACGCCCTGATTTGTTTTGCAGGTCCTCGCGTTATTGAGCAAACGATAAGAGAGAAATTACCAGAGGGGTTTCAACGAGCAGAGTACCTCCTGGACCATGGAATGCTAGATCGAGTAGTTCATAGAAAAAACATAAAGGAAGAATTGGTTAGTATAATACGGCTTTTAACTAGGCAGTCTAGGGCTATAAAAGCTGATCTTTCTCCCCCGAGTTTGGTAAGTGACGTAGATAAAGAGCAAGTGGCTTAATGTTGGAGCATACCTAAGTGGTAGGGCAGTCCAGTGATTTAATTCTTGAAAGAATTATGCGGCTACATCCAAAACTAATTGACCTTTCCCTTGATAGGGTAACGGATCTCCTAAAAACTCTTTCTAACCCCGAGCAAAACATTCCTCCAGTTATTCACGTGGCCGGCACTAATGGGAAGGGTTCAACACAAGCCATAATTCGTTCTGGATTAGAAGCAGTGGGTAAAAAAGTTCACGCCTATACATCGCCTCATCTTGTAAGGTTTCATGAAAGAATTGTTGTTTCAGGAAATTTAATTTCTGAGAGTAATTTAAGTCAGATACTGGACGAGTGTTATCACGCCAACTGTGGTAGACCGATAACGTATTTTGAAATGACAACCGTAGCAGCAATTTTGGCTTTTAGTAGGGTCAAGGCAGATTATTGTGTGCTGGAAGTGGGATTAGGCGGTCGGCTGGATGCAACTAATATTATAGGAAAGCCAAAAATATGTATCATAACCCCCATATCTTTGGATCATCAACAATTTTTAGGAAATACAGTTACAGAAATAGCATTTGAAAAGGCTGGAATTTTAAAAGAAGGGTGCCTTTGCGTGGTGTCCCGCCAAACTAATGATGCTTTAAAAGTTATAAAAAAAGAAGCAGAAAAAGTTGGGGCTGAACTAAAGATATTTGGAGAGCACTGGCATGTTCGGCACGAAAATAATTTCCTAAAATATGAAGATGAAACTCAAAGTATTAAGTTGCCAGCCCCAGCATTATTTGGACCACACCAAATTGATAATGCGGGGACGGCAATAACAGCCCTTCGTTATCTTAAAACCCCGATCGATGGATTAACGGGAGCAATGGATAATGTTGTGTGGCCAGCTAGGATGCAACGCCTTAAAGTTGGGAAATTAGTAGAGATAAGTGACGGTTTAGAGCTTTGGCTTGATGGTGGCCACAACCCTGCAGCTGGAGAGGCTCTTGCTGGTGTGTTAGGCATGCTAGAGATAAAGCCTACTTACTTAATTTGTGGCATGCTAAGAACCAAAGATGTGTTGGGTTATATGCGGCCTTTAAAAAGTTTAGTACAAGAGCTTTTCGCTGTTTCTATACCTAATGAGCCGTCTACATTAACTGCCCAAGAAACAGCATGCTTTGCCATCCGTTCCAATATTAAGACTTCACCAACTAACAGTGTAGAAATTGCTGTTCAGACAATTGTTAAGCGGGGAGGTAATGCGAGAATAATAATTTGTGGTTCGCTATATTTAGCGGGGTCAATTTTACGGGACCACTCCTAAATATAGAAGTTTTTAATCTTCAACCTAAGGCTTTACCCAATCTATAGATTGCATTTCTATTAGTCTTGATATTGTACGCTCAAATTCAAAGGAACCTTTTCCTTTTTTATAAAGCTTGTTGGGTTGGCTTTGGGCTGAACAAATCAATTTAATTTTTGCGTCGTATAATGTATCAACTAAAA